>CAZTVY010000234.1:0-4701 GCA_964617235.1 uncultured Rikenellaceae bacterium
CTAGAGGTTTCGGATTCGTTGAAATGGATAACGATGACGAAGCTAAAAAAGCTATTGAAGAGCTTACAGGTGCTGAGTATGATGGTAAAGTTATCAGTGTAACTGAGGCTAAACCTAAAACCGATAAACCTCGTGGAGGTGGCGGCTTTAACCGTGAACGTAGCGGTGGTGGTGGTTTCAACCGTGGCGGTGGCCGTGGTGGATTCGATCGCGATAGCCGTGGCGGCGATAGCCGTGGTGGCGAGCGTCGTGGTGGTTTTGGCGGCGAACGTCGTACTGGTGGTGGAAGAAGAGGACACTAGAAATAGTTTGTGCGATACTAAAGGCAGCCTGTTGGCTGCCTTTTCTGTTATTTCCTTACACGTTCCACTTCAACTGCAAAGTATTTAGTACTCCCTCGCCAAGGAACTCGGATGTACCTTTTTATGTAATGAATATTTACTCGTTCTCCAGTTAGCGCAACCTCCTGCAACTGCTTAACAAGTGAATCTTGTTTGGTTGATATCGAGAAGTCGAAAGTTTCAGCAATGGGACTGGTGCCTTTCAATGCTCCGAACGATTCGATACTGAGTTTAGCCTCGTAAGTTTTGAAAAGATATCCTTTCTCGCTAATTCTAAGTATTTTTCCTGCCATCACACCCTTTTCATAGGTTCCCCAGTATAATAGAGCGAAGAAACCTACTATTAAAAGGATTAGTACAATGAGAATTCGTTTTAGTATTTTCATCTTTTAAATATTTAAATCCAAAATTAATGAAATTCTAGTAACGATTCGTGAATTCCTTTGTGTAATTCGTACCAAAAATCTAGTGCAGCTGCTCTCTTGTCAGTTTCAAATGCCGATATCCACCTGTCCAATTCTGGATTATTTATACCATCAACCTCTTTTTTCTTTTTAAGGAAGGTGTAAACATAATCGATGTTGCGTTCGCTTTCCCAGAAAATTGAAGCATTCCGACTATTAATTCGGCTGGCAGTAAGTAGTAACGAACGCTGGAATTTATCCCTTAAACCGTAAAGTGACTCTATCACTTCTGGCAGGATATCCTCTGCCCAAGCTCTATGGAATCGGCACATTCCCAAATTATCCATCACCAACTCCAGCAACATTCGTTTTGCATTCTCGCGGCCAAGTTGGCGAGGTGGTACAAAATCCTTTCCGTAGTACATATAGTATTTACCCATAATAGCCATTGGCGAAAGAACTCCGGGAGTCCAGTATTGATTTGGAACAGTCCATCCTGAGCGGGCAAAACCAACATAAACAAACTTATCGAGCACGGCAGTTCCTTTTCTGCGGGCAAAGTGTCGAGCAAGTTTTCTGGCACCCTCCTTCATATGGAATACTCCTTTAGGATTAACCATTTGATCCATTAGTGCAATGCCTATATTGGCGTTATGCATTGAATCTTCAACCACTTTAAACCCATCAGGATTAAAAATTGGAGTTTCGGTAATACCTAATTCCTCGGGTTTAATCAATCCTTCTACCACACAATCCATTAACCACGATAAAACGCCACCAATAGAAATTGCATCAAATCCAAGCATATCGGCATGGTGGTTAATTTTCTCAGCAGCACGCTGGTCGAAAATTCCACAAAGAGGCCCCATTGTTTGGTAAGGTTCGTAATCCTTTTTAAACTCGCCTTGCATTTTTTTACAAACAGCACTGCAAGGCTCGCCACAAGTTTTCTGCTGTTTTGTTTTAATGGTTTCCTCGTTGAACTGCTTAAGGTAATGGTTAACGATAAAATCCTTATGTATTTTAAGCCGCTCTTCCTCAGTCATATAAATAGTACGGTAGTTGAAGGCCATTGTATCGCCTTTTAGTGTGGCGTAGTTTACGCCAAAAGTTCCGCCCGTCTCAAATTTTGGGTCGAAGCGATATTTTGTAGTAGCCTCCATATCTTTTGCGGCCAAACGTTTTTGGTATCGGTCCTCGAACCAACTATCGGCCACAGACCTATCGCGGAAATCATCGTCAACATAAGTTCCGCCGTAAATAATGGATACAATTCCGTGCTGTTGAACCATTTTTGTGCCAAATCCGCCACGTCCGGCCCAAGTATCAACAAAAGTAACCTCTCCTTTCTTTATTGGAGCCGAAGCAATTGCCCCAAAATCAGTATAGAGCGATGCAGGGCCTGCAGTAAGAATGCGTGGGTCATTTTCGTATCTGCTTCCTAACAAATCCAACGTGTGCTGCATCATTGAGTAAACCCCACCACGTCCCTGACTCCAAACAGTATTTTGCTTAACAGGAATTAATTCTACCTCAATTTCCTCGCCGTGAATACGGTTTAGATATAGTATTGACGGTGTTGGTGTTTTGCCAACTATGGAGAACATGTTTATACCTAAATTGTCAAAAACTAAACCTGCGCCACCCATCGATGAAATAAAAAAACCATGCCAACTGGGTGAAATACCATTCACTATTAACCTATTTGATCCAGGAAATATTGAACCAGCCAATAGGCCAACCCCTACGTTTAGACTATTATGTTTATGTGCAAGATGAATTCCTAAATCTACCGGGCCAAAGAAATCGCCCACGTTATAGCGTTGCACCTTGTAGAATCCACTTGCTGCATCAATCATTAAAAGTTTAAGAGAAGGATTGCTGGTAATCATATTTTTGTTTTTGTGATTAATTAATTATTCTGCAAAGATAATCCATATTCAATTACTGTTATTTCAATAACAGTAAAAGATATCCCTGTTTAACAAATATTATGGGTAAAAGAAAACGGCTGCAATTTGCAGCCGTTTCTGTATGTAAATCAATCTAATAAACTATTCTTTTCTGTTATTATTCATAAAGCCTTGCTGTTCCAAAACGCTGAGTAAGGTTTTGGAGAAGGCCACATTATCCTTTAAGGTGTAACGCTTATCTGTAAAAATCTGTGCAAGAGTTTCTTTTTGATTATCTTCCAGAAGTTTTTTAGTAAGCGGTAAGGACTCTTTATGTTGATAAATTTGGTCGATATCACCCTCCGAATAATCTTGATATACTTCCTGATGGAGTATACTTGCCAATGGTAAACGGTCAGTTAACTCAGGCGTTTCATCTGGATATCCTAATACAACTGTAGTAACAGGAACAACACCTTTGGGTAATTTTAAAACCTCAATAATTTTAGCGGCTGTATATGTTGTGGTTCCTAGATAGCATATTCCAAGTCCATTTTCCTCCGCTGCAATACATACATTCTGAGCAGCCAAAAGGGCATCAATTGCAGCGGTGAAAAACGATAAAAAGTTATCGTACCCAGGTTTCGCATTCCGCAGAATGCACCATTTGTTAAAGCGGTTGAAATCGGCACAGAAAGTAAGTACAACCGGAGCCTGTGTAACCATTGCTTGATTAAAATGACAAGGAGCCAATTGCTGTTTAACCTCCTGACTTTTGCTAACAATAATGCTATAAACTTGCATATTACCAGTGGTAGATGCACGTGTTCCTGCATGGAGAATGTCGTTTAGCAGGTCTTCTTCAATGGGGTCGCTCTTATACTTCCTTATTGAGCGATGGTTTAAAATAGCGTTCATAAACAATTTGAAATCAATTCAACTGAGCAAAGAAAAACTATTTAGCGCGAAGTTGTTCGCGAGAGTTGGTGTTGTTGAGCAGAAAAACAAAAAAAAGTTTTTGGAAAATATTTTTACAATTTAAACCCGACCACAAGCATATCGTCGGTCTGGTCCGCATTTCCTTTCCAAATCCGAATGGTGCTTTCAAGTTTGGATGCCTGCTCACTCATTGGCAGGTTGCTAATAGAATGAATTAGTTTCCGGAATTCAACAATTTTGAACTTTTGCTGCGAAATGCCACTAACTTGATCGGCATAACCATCGGAAAAAATGTAGAACTGGTCGTTGGTTTCAAAATTAACAACCTCATTTTGGAAGGGTAATTCCTTCATATGAACACCAACAGGATTGCGAACAGCTTTGTACTCCAACAATTCTCCATTCCGAATCATATACAAGGAGTTATATGCCCCCGAAAATTGTAGTTCATTTTTGTATTTATCAATTATACACAAAGCCATATCCATTCCATCCTTGGCCTCTGTTTTATACTCGGTCTGGTTTAAGGCTTCTTTAACTTTGATTCGCATTTCTTCCAATACTTCAGCAGCGGTTCTGGGGTTGGAGTATGTAAATACCTCGTTCATCAATGTTACACCAAGCATGCTCATAAAAGCACCTGGCACTCCATGCCCAGTACAATCCGCCGCAGCAATAACTGTATAGGTTTGATATTCCTTAATAAAGTAGAAATCACCGCTTACAATATCTTTTGGTTGGTATAAAATGAATAAATCCTTAACAGGTTTAGGCAATGTTGATGATTTTCCAAGCAAAACACCCTGAATACGTTTTGCGTAGTTAATGCTATCGGTAATTTGAGTGTTTTTTTGCTCTATCAACCTTTTTTGCTCGCTCAAAAGTTGATTGTCACGTTTCTTTATTCTATACCATCGGAATGAAAAGAAAGCTAATGAAGATGCAAGGATAAATGCAAGAATCAGTAGACGTTGTATCGATTTATTTTTATCGAGTTTTATATTTTGCAGTGCAATTTGTTGCTCTTTCTTCTCTGTTTCATACTGTGTTTGTAATTCCGCAATTTGGAAATGCTTCTCAGCATTAAAAATCGAATCTTTTAATGAGGAATACTTCTCCATTTTT
>CAZTVY010000235.1:0-4683 GCA_964617235.1 uncultured Rikenellaceae bacterium
GAGCACATCCCTTTTAAGGATGGGGTCCTGGGTTCGAATCCCAGCTGGATCACAGCAACTCAAATGGGTTGCTTTTTTTTTACCCATAACTAAAGAAGCCCGTTAGCGATAAAACTAACGGGCTTCTTGTTGCATCGGATATTTAACTATTTTCCAACAAGTATTTCAAAGAAATTGGGTTTAACTTTTACAGTAATCGCACTATTATCTACGCTAAACTCTGAAGAAAATTCCGCTGAAAACATCTTTTTACCTATAAAACTGGGCAATTGTAATGTTATCTCTTTTTCCTCAGCGCTCTTATTGAAAACAACAATTACGCTATTATTGAGGTAAGTTCTTACGTATGCATAGATATCCTTATCGGCCATTAAAACGTTAAAATCTCCATAGTTTAAGGCCATATTTTCCCTACGGATATTAACCAAACGCTTGACAGTTTCGAGAGTAAATAGCTCCTTGCTATTAAAACCATCAAACTTCATCATTTTACGGTTATCGGGGTCGTTACCACCAGGTGAGCCAAATTCATCGCCATAGTAGATTGTAGGTACACCAGGGATGGTCATATTGAACGCATTGAGCATACATAGCCTGCTGTAAGCAACCGAATCGCCTACACCTATTTCGCGAGTCCAACCTGCTTTTTTAGCATCCTCATCGAAACGCAAAGCACCCCCTGCATAGGAAATAAATCGTGCACGGTCCTGATTCCCCGATATGTAACCCATCAGGTTATTCCATCCATAATAGCTAAACGACTCGCTCAGGGCGTTATTTAACTGGTTGAACGGCACATCGGGACGTGCAAATGCAGCAACCGATGCATCGTAAATATTAAAATCGAACTGAGAATCGAGCATTCCGCTTCCAATGTAACTTGAGATAAGGTCCTTACTTCCGTATGTTTCACCTATCTGGTAAACACTTCTATCGGGAACATTCTGCTTAACCTTTTGCGTTAATCTACGCCAGAAATTCTCGTGAATATGTTTGGTAGCATCGTGACGGAAACCGTCAATTCCATATTCAGTCAACCAAAACAAAGCAGAGTCGGTCATTGGCTCATATATCTCGGGTCGTTGAACATCGAGGGTTGGTAGGAAAACATCGAACCAAGTTGTTAAACGTTGCTCGTCCCAGCGCTCAGTATTCAAAGAACCATCGGGCAGATAGAGAGGTGTAACCCAATCGGGATGCTCCTTGTACAATGGATGCTCCTGATGAATGTGATGAGCAACATAATCGAGAATTACGTTCATATTTCGACTATGTGCTTCGGCGATTAACTCTTTAAACTCATCGCTTGTACCAAAACGGAAATCGACTTTGGTTAAAGAAACCGGCCAATACCCGTGATAACCAGAAAATTTGGTGCGAGGTTCAGGGTATAACCCCCAAGCTCCAAGCGGATTTTGGGTTATTGGCGATAGCCATATAGTGTTGATTCCAAGCGCAGTAAAATACCCATCCTTAATTTTCTGTGTAACACCAGCCAAGTCGCCACCATAGTAATTTGCCTCGGGTAAAATTTCAGGGTCATCAACCTTTTTATCGTTGTTTGAATTGCCATTGTTAAACCTGTCGACCATTAAAAAGTACATAATTTGGCTATTCTTATCGGCACGGGTTAATTGCGATGTGCTAACCACGGGCTTACTCCCTTCCAACGGTATTAATAAATCGTTGGATTCGCCATACTCATTGAACGCCCAAACCCGAATGTAGGAACGTTTAAAACTTTCAGCATTAGAGGGTATTGTCAATTTAATATCCTGAGCATCAATAGCAATAAATTCTTCATTCAATAAATAATTCTGCCACAATACAATAACCTTATCTACGGAGTTTATTACTTTAATATTTAAATCATTACCATTAGCTGATTCTGCAACAAGATGTGGCAGTTTTTCGGGTTGATTATTGCCCACAACAAGCACAGAGTTGAAGCCACCCATATTGTTATCCTCCTTTACGGGATTTGCGGGGTCGAGCATCCATTTTCCATCCACAACAACTTGGTAGTGATATTTTCCCGGATTCAGCATCATTGTGGCTTTGAAAACGCTGCCATCGAAAGATAGCGGAGTTGCTGAGGGGTTCCAATCGTTAATTTGACCAGTTAGCTGTACCGATTTTACCTTTTTACCACTTGGATTATACTCAAAATTCACAGGTATTTTGCGGCCTTTACGTAAAACTAAAGAATACTTAGCCTCCGATACCCATACATCCATTACGTTCAATTTAGGCAACTCTGAATTATTGCATTTAATGGTCAATTTTGACTTATCGTCCGATAATGAATGGGAAAATACATTTGGCATACAAACGGAGTCAATAACCGAGGGGTTTGGAAAATAATCGGTCATTACAACCTCAGTGCTATCGCCAAGCAGCTGAACAACAGTAAGCAAATCGTTCACAGCAGGTTTTTCGGGTACATTTTTCAACTCGATACCCTTTTGGCAGGATATTGCCAAAACAGATAAAATAATTATTGATAATTTTCTCATAATCTATTAGTTATATTTTACTTCAATTCAATAATCATTGCCGAGCGAGGCGAAAGTTGAATCTTAGAAAGGTCTTCAACTGCTTTACCCGTAATTATATCGATACCTGATTTCTTATCGCCTAAAAACTCATTGAATCTTTCAGTATCGAGCACTTTTGGCTGATAGCCATTATTTAGTATTACCATCACTGCTTGTTGCTGATTATGGCGGAAGTACACATAAACCTCATTATCAGGAATAAAGTGAGTTAATTTACCATTATGTACAGCTGTGGCCGTTTTTCTCCAATTCAGGATTTTTGACGTATAATCCCACATCTCAGACTGCTTCTTATTTCTACCTTCAGGGGTGAAGGCATTGTGCTTGTCGGAAGCCCAGCCTCCGGGAAAATCCCTGCGGATATCGCCATGACCATTAATATCATTGCCAGCCATAAGCACCTCAGTGCCGTAGTAAATTTGGGGAATTCCTCTTGTAGTCAATAAAAATGCCATGGCCAATTTCAAATTTCCTATGGCTTGTGAGGAATCGCGCTGGAATCGACCAACATCATGATTATCAGCAAAAATCAAAAGGTTATTGGGATTTGGGTAGATGAAATCGTGCGCCAATATCTCGTACAAACGCGATAGTCCTGTATCCCAGCCATCCTTCTCGGAGAAAGCCTTATGCATAGCATACATTAACGGAAAATCCATGGCTACAGGTAAGTTAGAGTTGTAACCATCGGTATTTTTAGCATCTTTCTGCCAGTATGCAACCCAAGCAGGATAGTTAACCCAAGTCTCTCCAACAATATTAAAATTGGGATACTCGGTCATTACACCTGTACACCAACGAGCCATAAAATCCTTATCGGGGTATGGGTGAGTATCCATTCTAATGCCATCAATGCCAGCAAATTCTATCCACCAAATACTATTCTGTAATAAATAGTTTGCCACAAAAGGGTTTTTCTGATTTAAATCCGGCATATGATGGTCGAACCAGCCATTATTCATCAATCTCTTCTCACTTTCGGAGGCATGAATATCGAATATTGTTGGTATTCTATAATTTGTTCTTGTAAACTGTGGCCATTGGTTGAACCAATCGGCACTGGGCAAATCATTTACCCACCAATGCTCACCACCGCAATGATTAAAAATTAAATCCTTTATAACTTTCACATTCTTGCTATGAGCCTGATTTACAAAATCTTTATACAACTCATTTGTTCCAAATCGTGCATCAATTTTGTAAAAATCAGTAATAGCGTAACCATGATACGACCACTGGGGTTGATTATTCTCTAAAACAGGAGTCATCCATAGAGAGGTAACGCCTAGCTGATTAAAGTAATCCAAATGATTAATAATGCCCTGTAAATCGCCACCATGCCTTGCGTAAGGCTCTTTGCGATTGTGCTTATCGGGCATACCTTTAACTGAATCGATAGATGGATTTCCATCGGAAAATCTATCGGGAACAATTAAGTAAACTACGTCGGAGTTATCAAAACCTTTTCGTTCAGCAGAGCCTTTCTCCCTGTCCTTCAATTCATATTGAATTACAAGTGGTTTGCCCTTAGGAAACTCAAATTCAATGGGAAGTTTTCCCGACACTGCATCGGAACTAATGGTCAGGTTCAAAAAAAGATAGTTCGGATTTTCGACCTTATCGATACTTTCGAGAATAACTCCTTTGTAATTTATGGAAACATTGGCAGTAGAAATATTTTGCCCATAAACCATCAGTTGCAACTTCTGATTTTTCATTCCTACCCACCAATTTGGCGGGTCAATTCTGCTTACTTTTTGTGAATAGCCATTCATAAAGAACAGAATTAAAGTAATTGATAATAAATGCCTTAACATAATTCACTTAACTTATTAGGTTATAAAAAAAGAGGTTGCCAAAGCGGACAACCTCTTTACAATTAGTTAAATATTAACCTCTTCCAATGGCATTAAGGTCGGCAAATGCCTCCTTAAGCCTAATAACTATCGACTCCTCGCCTTTGCGTAACCATACGCGTGGGTCGTAGTACTTTTTATTTGGAGAGTCCTCGCCTTCCGGATTACCAATTTGTCCCTGTAAATAGTCCTTCTTCGCGGTATAGTAATTCTTAATTCCTTCCCAGTAAGCCCACTGTAAATCGGTATCGAGGTTCATTTTAATTACA
>CAZTVY010000236.1:0-4682 GCA_964617235.1 uncultured Rikenellaceae bacterium
CACCCAACTCATCTCTACCGCATTCAAATCAAAATCTTCACTAATTTTTGGCAAAGCCAAATTAACTGCAGCACCAATAAATGGTGTAATAAACGATGTTATCATCACCAAAACCAACACCAAACTCTTACTTACACTATCCTTTTGCATATAAATTCAATTTTGCGGTGCAAATGTAACAATTTGTAAAACTCATTGTTTTTGAAATTCGACTCAATAATATTCCCAATGATTAATTCAGGTTAAAAAATATTACAAACCACAGAATGTTTTATAAAAAGTATCTACCTTAGCAATTGATTTTACAACTTGTTGGAATAAATGGCTAAGATTCTGGTAGTGGACGACGATTCCACCTTTTGTTTAATGCTTAAAACCTACCTTACAAAGCAAGGGCATCAGGTTAACGAGGCTTTCTCGTTCGATGAAGCCAGCAGGCTAATTCGTGCAAATAAGTACGATGTTGTGCTATCGGATTACAGGTTACCTGAGAAAAGTGGGTTGGATGTTTTGGTTGAAGCAAAGCGAAAATTACAATCGACCGTTGTTATACTAATGACAGGGTATGCCGATATCCGCCTAGCGGTTAATGCCATTAAGCAGGGTGCTTACGATTATGTTACCAAGCCCATAAACCCCGATGAAATCCTAGCGGCCATTAACAATGCGTTGGCATCGTCGGATTCCCAATCAAAACAAACCGAAACATCAGCACAAACTGATGGTTTTAATTTTATCAAAGGAGATAGTGACTATAGCCAGCAGGTAAACAAATACATCAGCATTGTTGCTCCAACAAATATTTCAGTTATTATTCATGGTGATAGCGGTACAGGGAAGGAATATATTGCACGACAAATCCACCACGAGAGTAAACGAGCCAACAAGCCATTTGTAGCAATAGACTGTGGGGCTTTACCCAAAGAACTTGCTGCAAGTGAGTTCTTTGGACATATTAAAGGGTCGTTTACAGGAGCAATTTCCGATAAGGTTGGACAATTTGAGGTGGCTAATGGCGGAACCCTTTTTCTCGATGAAATTGGAAATTTACCTTACGATGTTCAAGTAAACCTGCTAAGGGCAATACAAGAACGCAAAATAAAACGAATTGGAAGCAGCAAGGAGATTCCTGTTGACGTGAGAATTATTGTTGCCACAAACGAGAACCTGCTCAATATGGTTAACCGTGGCACTTTCCGCGAGGACCTTTATCACCGACTAAACGAATTTGCCATACGTGTTGCACCTCTACACGAGCGAAAATCGGACCTATTGATATTTGCAAGAACATTCCTCGACCAAGCCAACCGAGAGTTAAGCAAGACTATCAATGGATTCAACTCAGATGTAATGGACATCCTGATGAACTACAGCTGGCCTGGCAACCTTCGTGAATTAAAGAACGTAATTCGTAGAGCAGTTTTACTTGAGCAAAGTTCAATGATTTCGTTAATTAACCTCCCTTCTGAAATTATCCGAAAAGAAAACCAAGCATCAACCGACTTCAAGAAAGCAGAGGTCGAAAATCTTAAGGATATGAAGGAGAAAGCCGAGTATGAATTAATAATGGCAACCCTAGAAAAAGTCCGATACAACAAAAGCAAAGCTGCCGAATTACTCGACATCGACCGTAAGACACTTTATAACAAGATGAAACAGTACGGTATTCCATATTAGCATTTTGCTTATAGGTTTTATCAACATAAAAATTACCCTTGCAAAATCATCTTTTAAAGTTTAGCTTTGCAGAAAATTGGGACTGACTTAACCTTTTTCGAAACCCTCTTTTTTATTTGACACATTTACTCTACATTTAACACACAATTCACAAATAATGGATTACAATACACAACGCAAAAAACTTGTTTTACCTGAATACGGAAGACACATCCAGCAAATGGTTGATTACATTGCTGGGATTGAGGATAGGGATGAACGCAACCGTTTGGCTAAAGCATTAATTGGGATTATGGGAAATCTTAACCCTCATTTACGCGATATCAACGACTTTAAGCATAAACTTTGGGACCACCTTTTCATAATGTCCGACTTTAAATTGGATATTGATTCACCCTACCCAATACCTTCGCTTGAGGAGTATATGGAAAAACCACAACAAATTCCTTATCCAAACAATCCTATTAAGTACAAGCATTACGGTCGTGTAATTGAGTTGATGATTGAGAAAGCCATTGAAATGGAGGAAGGTCAAGAGAAGGATGCGCTCAAGCAACTCATTGCTAACCAGATGAAAAAAGCGAACATTGCTTGGAATAAGGATTCTGTTATTGATGAGGACATCTTTAGGGATATGAAAACGCTTAGCAATGGAAAACTTGAAATTGCTCCAGGTTTAAAACTGGTTGATAACAGAGATTTCAAAAATAAACGTCCAAAACACCAACAACATCAACAACACCGTAAACGATAAAATATAACTATGGCTACATTCGAGGTTTATGGGGGCAAGCGCCTTAAAGGCGAACTTCACCCACAAGGAGCAAAAAACGAGGCACTACAAATTCTATGCGCAGTACTTTTAACCCCAAAGCCAGTAACCATAAAAAACATTCCCAATATCAGGGATGTAAATAAGTTGATAGAACTGCTCCAAGGCATGGGCGTAGATGTTAACCGCAAAAGTCCTTCGGAGTGTGTTTTTCAAGCCAACAACGTTAATATCGACTACCTTACAACTGAGGATTTCAAGGTGAAAGCAGCGGCTATTCGCGGTTCAATAATGGTTGTTGGACCATTACTTGCCCGTTACGGTAAAGCCTATGCTCCTAAGCCCGGTGGCGACAAAATTGGCCGACGTAGGCTTGACACACACTTCCTTGGTTTTGAGAAGTTAGGGGCAAAATTCAACTTCGATTCACAGGATAATTTTTTCACCATTGAGGGGAAAAATATGAAGGGTGCCTATATGCTCCTCGATGAGGCCTCCGTAACAGGAACTGCAAACATCCTAATGTCTGCTGTGCTAACTCTTGGCAAAACCACCATTTTCAATGCAGCGTGCGAGCCTTACCTACAACAATTATGCAAGATGCTTGTTAGTATGGGCGCAAGAATTAACGGTGTAGGCTCAAATCTACTTACCATTGAGGGCATTGACAGTTTAAACGGTTGCGAGCACACCATTCTGCCCGATATGATTGAGATTGGCTCGTTCATCGGATTGGCCGCAATGACCAATAGCGATATTACCATTAAAAATGTTTCCTATCAAAACCTTGGAATTATTCCTGATGCGTTCCGCCGAATGGGAATTAACTTTGAGGTTATTAATGACGATATACATATACCATCGCAGGAACACTATGAGATTGATACTTTTATCGATGGCTCAATCCTCACCATTGCCGATGCTCCATGGCCTGGACTAACTCCCGACCTACTTAGCGTATTCCTTGTAGTTGCCACTCAGGCTAAAGGTTCGGTACTTATTCACCAAAAGATGTTCGAGAGTCGACTATTCTTTGTTGATAAACTAATAGATATGGGTGCTCAAATTATACTCTGCGACCCACACCGTGCTACTATAATTGGACATAACCGTCAAGTAAAACTTCGCCCAACTATAATGACCTCGCCCGATATTCGTGCTGGTGTTGCATTGCTAATTGCAGCCCTAAGTGCCGAAGGCAAAAGCGTAATTCACAATATCGAGCAAATTGACCGTGGCTATGAAAATATTGATGCCCGGTTAAATGCAATTGGAGCGGATATTAGAAGGATAGGATAATATCAAATATGTGTCAACAAATAAAAAAATCAACCAAATCAAGGTTGATTTTTTTATTTTATGCCCTTTAATTAAAATTTCATTTCTAAATTCCACAATATTAAAAAACACAAAACTCTACCACTATGGAATGCAAATTTATTGAGGTAACAGAGAAAAATGGCACCAAAATTCTTTTAAATGTTTTACACATTGCTTGGATTGAGCCAACCAAAGATGGAGCAAGCATCAAGTCAAATCTTGTCAATTACTCATTCCCTCGGAATGTTAAAGAATCGTACGAAGAAATCAAAGCATTAATTGAAAAATAACATACAAATCTAAACCTGTTTAAAACGCTACTCACAAGAAGAATCTCGTCTTCTTGTTTAAACTTTCATATAAAAATTCACTCTAAAAAGCAAAACTTAAACCCTTTTACCTATGAAGCATATTTTCTCTAGCGTCTTACTATCACTTTTAATACTCATTATGGGTGGAGTTAAAGCCCAAACCGACCCAGTTGTTCAAAAAATCATCGAGATAGGGCAAACCGATAACCAAACAATGCAGCACCTTGATGTGCTAGCCAACCGAATTGGAGGACGGCCTATTGGCTCTGCAAACTACGAAACGGCTGTTGTTTGGGCTGCACAGCAATTCAAAAATTGGGGAATGGAGGTTATTCTTCACGAAACAGGCGTTTTACCAATTGGTTTTAACCGTGGTCCTTGGTTCGGACGACTATTAGATGAAAATGGAACAATTCTGCACTTCGCAACGCCCTCATACACTGTCGGAACAAAAGGAGTTCAACGTGGACACGTTGTTATAGAACCTAAAACCAAACGCGAGTTCGAACGGATGAAAGGCAAACTCAAAGGCGCATGGGTTCTTGTTTCTGGAAAAAGCAACGGTTGGCCAATAGACTACTCGGACAAAGGAAATATGCGAC
>CAZTVY010000237.1:0-4651 GCA_964617235.1 uncultured Rikenellaceae bacterium
ATCTCCTGCCACGATGTGCCAGACTCCTTCTGGATTATTTTGTAAAGCGGAGGAATTTCAAATAGGTTATCCTTTACAATATGGAGGTTGTCCACAAAGTGCATCACTTTTGTTTGTGCGCCACCAGAGCAGTGAACCAATCCGTGAATTACAGGACGGTAGTTTGATAGCACATCCTTGATTATTGGAGCGTAGGTGCGGGTAGGGGATAGTACCATTTTGCCTGCAGTTACTCCAACCTCATCAATCATTTGATCTAGTTTGTAGGAACCAGAATAAACTAATTCTGAAGGAACTGTTGGGTCGTAGGTTTCTGGGTATTTATTTGCTAAGTAGTTTGCAAAAACATCGTGCCTTGCCGATGTTAGCCCGTTACTACCCATACCGCCATTGTACTCAGTTTCATACTTGGCTTTGCCAAATGATGAAAGGCCAATGATAACATCTCCATCCTGAATGTTGCTATTGGAGATTATTTCGGAGCGTTTAATTCTTGCAGTAACGGTGGAGTCAACAATAACAGTGCGAACAAGGTCGCCCACGTCGGCGGTTTCGCCACCTGTAAGGGTAATTCCGATACCTTGCTTGCGCAAATCGTTGCAGAACTCCTCGGTTCCTTGAATTATTGTGCTGATTACTTCGCCCGGTATTAAGTTCTTGTTGCGGCCTATTGTTGAGGATAGTAGTATATTATCAGTTATTCCAACGCAGAGCAAATCGTCGATATTCATCACAATGGCATCCTGAGCAATTCCCTTCCACACGCTCATATCGCCAGTTTCTTTCCAGTAAGCATAGGCTAACGATGATTTTGTTCCAGCACCATCGGCGTGCATTACAACGCAGTAGTTTGGGTCTCCTGTAAGTGTGTCGGGAACAACCTTGCAGAATGCTTTTGGGAAAAGTCCTTTATCCAGTTTACTAATTGCGTTATGGACATCGTCTTTTGAGGCAGATACACCTCTTTGGTCGTAGCGGGAATCTTTGCTCATTGTGATTTTTGTTGACAAAGGTAATCCAGAAATTTCAATTGCCCAACGGTAATTTGTCAACAGATTGTTGATTACTATGGGTTGACTTATTAGTAGTTTAACCCTTCAATTTTCAGAAATTTCTTTTTCGATTCGTTTTGCCACTTAACCTCGGCGGGCGTTTCCACAAGCCATACTTTTAGGTCGGCTTGAGCAGGGTCGTCAACAAATATTAGTGTTATCTGAGCCATTTTGGGCTCCTCTACCTCCATCATAATGCCAACCTTGGTGATTTCTTTTTCCTCATATACAATGCAAAAGTGCAGGTCGGCATCGGCAGGGTCTTCAACGTGGAAAATTTTAAGTTTCGCCTGTTCAATAGTTTCAGCCTCAAAAAATTTCTGAGCGTACCCTTGTTGTGCAGTGGCTATAACAACTATAACTAGAAATATTTTAATGATTCGAGGCATACTTAATACTTAAAATCAATTTTTTTACTTCAAAACTCGATTAAATGTTTCACAATTTATGTTCCAAATTTTACTGTGAAGCTATAAATCTATACAAATATCACTTAAAACAAATCTAACGATTTTTTCGAAATCTGATTGGGAGGCGAGTTCAAAAAAATGAAATAAAAAAGGGGCAAAGCCCCTTTTTCAAAATATTTACTGTTTTACAGGATAGTCGTCTCTTAAAACTCTGAACTCAGTTCTACGGTTAATTTGGTAAACAACCTCTTTGTTTTCCTCGGAGGTTAAACCATCAACAAACTTTTGGTCGAGTACAACTCCTATAGGTAGGAATGTGTAACGGGCATTTAGCGCAGCATCAACAACCTTGGGTTGAGTTTGAGCATAACCTTTTGCCTTTAGGCGGTCAGTGGCAATACCTTTTTCAATTAGGTAGTTAACAACTGACTGTGCACGTTTTTGCGATAGTTCGTAGTTGTACTCTTGGGTACCACGACTATCGGTATGCGATGCCAATTCAATGGTAACTGTTGGGTTATCGTTCAGGATTTCAACTAGTCTATCAAGTGCCTCTCGCGATTCTGGACGGAGTTCCCACTTGTCGTAATCGTAGAAAATATTTGGTATTTCGATTGGTTTTTCTGTTGATGTAATTGCAATAGCCACATCAAAATCCTTACTTCTTGTTAAGCCACGGGTAGTTTCTTTTGCCTTATTGTTGAGGAATCCCTTTTTCGAAGCAAGTATTACATAATCGGTGTTTGGAGTTAAATTAAATTTGAAAGTACCATCCTCTTTGGTTTGCATTGTAACAATAGCACCATCACTACCAATAAGTTTAACTGTAGCTTGATTAACAGGGGTTTTGGTTTTATCGTCGGTAACCTTACCAATCATATTGTAGATAATAGGAGGTAGGTAGAACATGTAAATGTCATCGGCACCTCTTCCGCCTTGGCGGCGAGAACTGAAATAACCTGCTTCACGTTCTCTTTCGAATACAACGCCAAAGTCATCGACAGGGGAGTTCATTGGGTAGCGCATATTTTCAATAATCCAAGCCCCATTTTCTTGCGATTTAGCCTTAAAAATATCCAAACCGCCCATTCCAGGGTGTCCATCGGATGAAAAGTAAAGTGTTCCGTCGGCGTGAACGTATGGGAACATCTCATTTCCAGCAGAGTTTACTTCTCCGCCAAGATTTATAGCCTCACCCCATTCATCACCAGGAGTTGCACGTGTAACCTTCCATATGTCTAATCCACCAAAACCACCGGGGATGTTGCTTGCAAAATAAAGAGTTGTTCCATCTGCAGAGATTGCTGGGTGGGCAACTATCATACTATCCGACGAAACCTTTATTTCATCAGGGGTTAGCCAGCCCTGCTCAACTCGTTTTGAACTAAATATTTGGCATCCTAACTTATCGCGTTTGCTAACTTTGCAACGGGTAAAGAATACTGTGTTAAAATCGGATGTTAACGAGCCCGCACCTTCGTCGAATTGGGTGTTTACATTTTCATCAATAGGTTTTGGGTCGCTCCAAACCCCCTTAACATCACGAGTTGTTAGAAAAATATCGGTAAAACTTTCGCCGGTAACAGCACTGAGTTTTCCACCTGTAGTTCCTTTTCTTGAACTTGTGAAGAGTAGTTCGGTATAATCGTTCGAAGCATAAGCAGGACTAAACTCACTAAATTTAGTGTTTATACCACGCATATTTATAATTTCGTATCCTGATGGGGTTTCTTTCCATCGTTTGGCCAGTTCACACGACTCAATTCCAGAATCGGCAAGTTTATCGAGCGGTGCAAGAATTTTGTATTTTCTGTATTGCTCAATGGCCTCGTCGTACTTCTCGCCCATTTTAAGCATTTCGGCGTAGTAGAAAAACACTTTGGGATCGGGACATTCTCTGAGGATTGCTTTTTGGTACCAAAGTTCTGCTTGACGAGCGTTGCCTATCAACCTGTAGCAATTTCCAATTTTATAGAGGTACTTGGAGAGTTCAACCTTGTCTTTTACTTTATCTATATCGTCTCTGTAAAGTTCGATTGCTTCAAAATAGCCACCAGCCTTGTATAGAGCATCAGCTCTGGTTAACTTTGATGTTTGTGCTACAGCGATATTCGATAAAAGCAGAATCCCTAAAAGGGTTATTGCCCCATTTTTAATGGCCGATTTTAATCCAATCATAAATGTACTTTTCTAATGAACGCAAAAATATTTCAAAAGTATCTAAAATATAAAAGGTAAAGGTAAATATTATTTTAAAGATTTTGCAATTCAATGGCTAAAACCTAGCCATGCTAAAACAAAAAATCCTGGATAAACCAGGATTTTTAAACAAAACACGACTGAAAACCTATCGGATGAAAAGCATTTCGCGATATTTAGGGAGTGGCCACATCTCATCGTCAACAATAATCTCTAGTTTGTCGATATGGTAACGAATATCCTCGATATATGGCCTAACATTCTTTGCGTATAGGTGAGCTCTTTCAACAACTTCTTCCACAAGGTTTGCCTCTTTACGGTACTCAATCATTTCGTCTACCTGCTTGCGGATTTCGTGAATATGTTCAGATATTTCCTGTAAAAGATTTAGCTGATGATTTGCCAGTTTCTCGTATTCTTTTGGGAATAGTTCTTTTAGCCCCTTCACATTTGATATCAGAATATTTTGGTAAGCAATGGCTGTTGGGATTATGTGGTTAATGGCTAAATCACCAAGAACACGGGCTTCTATTTGCACTTTTTTAAGGAATATCTCGTTGCGAATTTCATAGCGAGCCTCAAGTTCCCGAAGTGTGAGAATTTTGTTTTTTGTCAGTAGGTCTTTCGATGAGTCGAGTAGGAATGTTTTGAAGGCCTCAATTGCGTTTTGGATATTGGGTAGACCACGGCGGGCGGCTTCATCAACCCAATCCTGACTGTAGCCGTTGCCCTCGAAGCGGATTTTCTTTGATTCAATAATTACTTTGCGTAGGCACTGAATTATCGCCTCATCCTTTTTAACACCCTTTTCAATAACTTTCTCAACCTCTACCTTAAATCTATTGAGTTGGTCAGCAACCGCTGTGTTTAGCACAATCATTGGCGATGCGCAGCTACCCGATGAGCCCACTGCACGGAATTCGAAGCGATTTCCTGTAAACGCGAATGGCGATGTACGGTTACGGTCGGTATTATCAAGTAGAATCTCTG
>CAZTVY010000238.1:0-4622 GCA_964617235.1 uncultured Rikenellaceae bacterium
ACATGTTAAAAAACAATCGATACGAAACACACCTTTTTACAATACCTTATTATCTTATAATGATTCATATTGCTCAATTACAAGGCCTTATTAAATATTTAAGCAAAACTCAAAACGCAAAATGGGAAAAGGTAAAAAGGGAAACATGATAAAAGTTGGAAGAAAAATCCGATTCATTATACTATTTTTGCAGAAAAATTAAACAAAGTAATCCAGCGTTAATACTATGAATATAGATAACAACCAACCAATAAAACTCGACTCCATAGAGGATGCCCTCGACGAATTAAGGAATGGACGAGTAATTATTGTTGTTGACGACGAGGATCGCGAGAACGAAGGTGACTTTATTGCCGCTGCCGATAGAATTACTCCTGAGATAATAAACTTCATGGCAATCCATGGTAGGGGTTTAATTTGCACATCGCTACCCGAAAAACGTTGCGATGAGCTGGAACTGGAGTTGATGGTTGGCAGGAATACCGCTTTACACCACACAGCCTTCACCGTATCCGTTGATTTACTAGGACATGGTTGTACAACAGGCATCTCTGCATCAGATAGAGCAAAAACAATAAAAGCGCTGGTTGATAAAAAAACAAAACCAGAGGACTTAGCACGTCCCGGACATATATTCCCTTTAAGAGCTAAAGACAAAGGTGTTCTCCGCCGCCCAGGGCATACCGAGGCTGGCGTTGACCTTACAAGGCTAGCTGGACTTACTCCTGGTGCTGTTTTGGTTGAGATCATGAACGACGATGGTACCATGGCTCGTTTACCTCAACTTATGCTTATTGCCGAGAAATTCAACCTTAAAATAATCTCCATAAAGGATTTAATTGCACATCTGCTTCGCTCCGAGAGTATTATTGAAAAAGGCGTGCAAGTATCACTACCAACAGAATTTGGTAATTTCAAGTTAATTCCATTCCGTCAAAAATCGAATGGGTTGGAGCATGTTGCCCTAATTAAAGGGGAATGGGAAAAGGACGAAAGCATTCTTGTGCGTGTTCACTCCTCTTGCGTAACTGGCGACATTTTCGGGTCGTACCGCTGCGATTGTGGCCCTCAACTCCACGAGGCTATGCGCATGATTGACAATGCAGGCAAGGGTGTTTTGGTTTACCTAAACCAGGAAGGAAGAGGCATTGGATTGTTTAATAAGATTCATGCCTACAAATTACAGGAAGAAGGCCTTGATACAGTTGAGGCAAACATTGAACTTGGGTTTCAAGACGATGAGCGCGATTACGGCGTTGGTGCTAGCATCCTCCGCGAAGTTGGCGTTTGCAACATGCGACTAATCACCAACAACCCTAAAAAAATGAAAGGATTAGAGGGCTATGGTCTTCATGTTACCGAAAATATTCCCATTGTTATACCCCCAAATTCATTCAACGAGTTCTACCTAAAAACCAAACACGAAAAGATGGGACATATTAATCTTTTCAAGCATAAGTAGTATAAATTAGTTAATAAGAAAATGAGAAAATAGGTTGATATAACTTATTTACTCATTCACCTATTCACTCAATAACTTAATAACCAATTCAACTCAACACCAAAATGACCTCGCCTCGAATAGTTTACATGGGTACGCCAGACTTTGCCGTTGAGCCTTTAAAAGCAATTGTTGATGCTGGCTACAATGTAGTTGCTGTTGTAACAGTTCCCGACAAGCCTGTTGGACGTGGACAGAAAGTACAATCGTCGCCTGTAAAACAATTCGCAGAGGAAAAAGGTCTATTGGTGCTTCAACCCGAAAAACTCCGAAACGAGGATTTTGCAAACCAACTCAAAGAGTTGAATCCTGACATTGCAGCTGTAGTTGCTTTCAGGATGCTACCTGAGTCAATTTGGAGTTTGCCAAAACTAGGCACATTTAACTTACACGCATCGCTACTACCACAGTACAGAGGCGCAGCGCCCATAAACTGGGCAGTTATTAATGGCGAAAAGAAAACTGGTCTTACAACGTTTCTTCTTGATAAGGAAATTGACACAGGAAATATTATTGACCAACTTGAAGTTGAAATTGGCGAAAACGAAACAGCCGGTGAACTTCACGATAAGTTGATGTACCTTGGCGGTTCAATGGTTGTTAAAACCATCCAGAAACTAGCCGAAGGAAACCTTACTCTTATTCCACAAAAAAACCTAATTGCAGGAGAGTTGAAAGGGGCACCAAAGATTTTCAAGGATACCTGTAAAGTTAACTGGAACAAACCTGCAGTAGAAGTTCACAACTTTATTCGGGGATTAAGTCCCTACCCTGCTGCTTGGAGCGAAATGGTTGTTTCAACCGATGGACAGGAGAGTATAATTCCAGTAAAAATATTCAAAACTTCAACCTTTAATCAACCCACAAGCAATGCTTGCGGCTCTATCAAAACCGATGGGAAAAAGTTTTTACAGGTAATCTGTCAGGATGGATTGGTTGAAATATATAGCATTCAGCAAGCAGGAAAAAAGGCAATGCAGATTGACGAATTTCTTAGAGGCTGGCACAATGCCAAATTTATAAGAATGACTTAACTAAAACGGTAAAGTATTGTGTAAAAATCATCACACAATATCTCCAGATCAAATTCTAAATATTTTTCAACTTTAAGAAAGTATCAATTGATGCTATTAAACCCACACAATGAATTAAAACTAAAAAATTATGAGCAACAGCACCCAAAACCTAGAAAATTTAAAACTCGAAATCCAACTAAAAGCTAAAAATGGAGTTGATTTCATATTTGCCGCAAGCATTACATGGTTTGGGATATTTTTTATATGGAGATTTCTACAGAATACATCCTACGAAAAGAGTGTATTCACATTTATGTTTGGTGCATTTTTAATTCCGTTAGCCCTTGGTTTTTCAAAAATACTAAAAACGAACTGGAAGATTAAAAACAACCCCTTACAGCCATTAGGCCTATGGTTGAACTTTGCCCAATTAATCTACTTTCCTTTTTTGATTTTTTGTCTTGTAAAATATCCCGACTACTTTATAATGGCCTATGGCATTATAACCGGAGCACACCTTTTTCCTTATGCTTGGTTTTATAGCGAAATAGGGTACGCTGTAGCTGCTATATTAATTTCGTTAGGCTCTATGATTATTGCGCTGATTGCAAGCCCTGTAAATATTTTTCATGTTCCCTTGTTTACTGCATCAGTTCTAATTATTCTTGGGATTTGGATTTTAATAAGATACATAAGGTTAAGCAAAAAACACACTGTAATATAATCGCAAAACAAAAGAGCATTGAAAAAATCAATGCTCTTTTGTTTTTCAACCTAACTGTATTAGCGCTTCTTTTTTCTTAAATTAATTGTCTGGCCAACTTCAGGCTCCTCTCCCACCTTCATTCTATTTTTTCGGTAAAGCGATTTTAATTTAACCCCGTACATCTGGGAAATACTGTACATGGTCTCACCAGTATCCACAGTATGTACAGAATGGTTACGCTCTGCCCTCCAACGCTTTGGCTGAATGTAGATTTCCTGACCAGCACGCAAGGAAGAGTCTCTAGTTAAATCGTTATATTTATAGAGTTGCCAGGGCATCAGGCTTAGTTCCGTTGTAAGTGATTCAAAGGTATCGCCCTCTTTAACAATAATATATTTAATTCTATTGCGTGTATAAACTGGACGTGTTTTGTAAATATCAATAGTAAAACCATCCACATCAACCAACTGACCAGTTCCTTTACGTGGAGACTCAACGGCAACGGTTATACCCTTATCAAACCTATACAGTTCGTTCTCCTCAATAATCTTTATTAACATCTCGGCATACTTAGGGTTTGTAGCGTACCCAGCTTTTTTCAAACCGTGAGCCCAACCCTTGTAATCGGTTGGTTCCAGATCGAAAAGGGAAGCATACCTTCGCCCTCCCCTCAAAAATAAACTGTGATCCATATACGAACCTTCCGAGTTCTTATATTTTCTAAAACACTCATCTCTCCTATCATCATCGTGATACATTGTGGGGCCAGTCCAGTCCTTATGGCACTTTATACCAAAATGATTATTTGCTTTGGTTGCAAGTGTACTATTTCCGTTGTCACTCTCAAGCATTCCCTGTGCAAGAATAATACTTGCAGGCACGCCATACTGTTTCATCTGCCGGATAGCAATATCGGCATATTTGGAAATATACTCCTGACGTGAAATTTTTGATTGACCAAGTGCATTTATGGTAATTGCAATAAAGAATAGAAATGGATAAAACCTCTTCATCTTAGATATATTTATGATGACACAAAAGTATTAAACCTTCCAATAGTTAAAACTAGTTGAAGGAAAGAAAGTTGAAAAAAGTGTTAAACCAAAGGTATAACAATTGCCAATTAAGGGTTGATTTTCACCTCAAAGGTAACAAAGGAGTGCGCTAATACTGGAATTTTCCCTTTGAGAATCTTTGTGCTAGACTTGGAGCGCCTTAGTGGTTAAATCTTTCGCTTTAAATGATGACATTTTTTTCTAAAAAAAGACCCTGAAGCAAGTTCAGGGTGACAAAAAACGGTTAATCAATATTCAGAACCAAAAACTCGTCCCAGATGGCATCCTTTGGCGGTGGGGCAAGAACAACAACATCCTCCTCGGTCATAGGATGCTTAAATGCA
>CAZTVY010000239.1:0-4559 GCA_964617235.1 uncultured Rikenellaceae bacterium
CCCGTTTATGGCGGCGTTGGAGGAAACAACGTTTTGTACTCAATGGCAGTGGAGGAACTTTCTGCGGCCTGCGCAACTACAGGAGTAATAGTTTCGGCACACACATCGCTATGCGCGGCTCCAATTCTGGAGTTTGGGAATAAGGAGCAAAAGGCTAAGTATCTACCCAAACTCGCCTCGGGCGAGTGGCTTGGTGCATTCGGATTAACCGAGCCCAACGCTGGCACCGATGCATCATCGCAGCAAACAATTGCCGTTGAGGATGGCGATAACTATATCCTGAACGGAAGCAAAATTTTTATCACTAACGCCGAGTACGGTCACGTTTATATCATCTTCGCAATGACCGATAAATCCAAAGGTGTTAAGGGAATTTCGGCATTTATTGTTGAGAAGGATTTCCCTGGTTTTTCCGTTGGTAAGAAGGAGAAAAAAATGGGTATCCGTGGCTCCGCAACCTGCGAGCTTATTATGGAGAATTGTGTTGTACCGAAGGCTAACCTGCTAGGGAAAATTAGCGAGGGCTTTTCAATTGCGATGAAGACTCTCGATGGTGGACGAATTGGTATTGCTGCTCAAGCGCTCGGGATTGCACAGGGTGCAATTAACGAAACAGTAAAGTATGTGAAGGAGCGTAAGCAATTCGGAAAGCCAATTTCAGCATTCCAAAATACCCAATTTCAGCTTGCCGATTTACAAACGCGCGTTGTTGCATCCAGATTACTGGTTCGTCAGGCTGCTTTCAAAAAGGATAAAGGTCAAAACTACTCTACCGAGGCGGCAATGGCAAAGCTATATGCTGCCGAAACGGCAATGGAGGTTACCAATAAGGCCATACAAATGCACGGAGGTTACGGTTACACCCGCGAATACCCCGTAGAACGTATGTTCCGCGATGCAAAAATCACCGAGATTTACGAGGGAACATCGGAGGTGCAGCGTATGGTTATTTCATCGGCATTGCTAAAATAGTATTCGGGTAGTTCAAAATTATAAATCACACGTTTATGAAAATTGTTGTTTGCATAAAGCAAGTTCCAGATACAACGGAAATCAAGATAAATCCTACAACAGGAACATTAATACGCGATGGTGTTCCAAGCATTATTAACCCCGATGATAAAGCGGGACTGGAGTTGGCGTTGAGCCTAAAGGATAAGTTCAATGCTCATATCACGGTTATAACTATGGGGCCAGCGCAAGCCGAGGATGTTTTGCGCGAGGCCTACGCAATGGGAGTTGATAGGGCTATTCTGCTAACCGATAGAAAATTTGCTGGCGCCGATACCCTAGCAACATCGCACGCATTGGCTGGTGCATTGAGAAAGCTTGAGTTCGATTTGCTTATAACTGGCCGACAAGCCATTGATGGCGATACCGCTCAGGTTGGCCCTCAAATAGCTGAGCACTTGGACTTGCCACAGGTATCGTACTTGGAGCATCTCGATTTTGATGGTAAAAACACCTTTACGGTAAAACGCAGGGTTGAGGATGGTTACGAAATACTTCAGGTTGATGGTCCTTGCGTGGTTACCGTTCTTTCGGGAGCGTACAAGCCCCGATATATGACAGTAAGTGGAATTGTGGGAGCATATGAGAAAGAAGTTGAGTTTTGGGGTTTTGAACAGATAGATGTTGTGGAAAGCAAACTTGGACTAAAAGGCTCTCCTACGCGTGTTCACAAGGCATTCTCGAGGGGTGTAAAAGCGCCCGGAGAACTTTACGAGGTTGACACCAATGAAGCCGCTGGAATAATCATCAGCAAACTGAAAGAAAAATTCATCATCTAACTCTGAAGGAAATGGAAATATCAGCATATAAAGGCGTTTTTGTTTTTGTTGAACAGCGCAAGGGCGAAATTCAAGGTGTTTCGCTAGAGCTCATAGGTAAAGCACGCGATTTAGCAGATGCTTTAAACGATAAAGTTTACGCAATTCTTCTAGGAAGCGGTATTTCGTATCAGGCAAATATGTTAATAGCTCACGGTGCCGATGTGGTAATCTGCGCCGACGCCCCAGAGCTGAGCGATTACCTTACCGAGCCATACACACAGGCTGTTTGCCATATTGTTAACGAGTACAAGCCAAACATTTTGATGCTTGGAGCAACCACAATTGGTCGCGATTTGGGTCCACGTTTATCGGCTCGTTTGGAAACAGGACTAACGGCTGATTGTACCAAACTAGAGATATCGGACGACAAGGATTTGCTTATGACCCGTCCTGCATTTGGCGGGAACCTTATGGCAACAATTGTTTGCAAGGAGCATCGTCCGCAAATGAGTACTGTTCGTCCGGGAGTTATGCGTAGCCTTCCAGCCGATTCGTCGCGTAAGGGCGAGGTGGTTATGGTTAACATTCCGTTCAAAAAGGATAAGTTTAGGGTTAAGCTTCTAAGCACCGTTAAGGAGAAAACCGAGATGGTTGATATTAGCGAGGCTAAAATTCTAATATCGTGTGGTAGAGGTATGGCTAACGTTGAAAGCTTAAAAACAGTAACCGATTTGGCTGAAACGCTCGATGCGCAGGTTTCGGCTTCAAGAGCCGTGGTTGATGCGGGATTAATTTCGCACGACCGCCAGGTTGGGCAAACCGGAAAAACCGTTCGACCCGATTTATACTTGGCGGTGGGAATTTCGGGAGCTATTCAACACCTTGCAGGCATGGAGGAGTCGGGCTACATTGTGGCAATAAACAAGGATAAGTTTGCGCCAATATTCCAGGTTGCAGACCTAGGTATTGTTGGCGATGCAAAACAGATAGTAAAGCAGCTTAATGAGCGGTTGAAAAAATAGATTACTCTAGAAAACAGAAAAGCCCCGAAAGTAAAAATATCGGGGCTTTTTTATTGTAACAAATAGTATTCTGAGCACAAACGTTTTCGAACAGTAATTAAAACTCTAACGAACCTGCTATCTGACATATAATTTTAAGCATCGGATTTTAACAATATTTACCAATAATATTGTACATTTGTAAGTTTTGATGCCATATTATATTCAAATTGTAGGAAAATTTGTTTCATGAGTAACAAATAGTAACATAATGATAGGATATGGCTATATTCTTTTAGTTTAATTAGCTGTAAATTTTATTTTTGAAATAATCGAAAAACATTTGATATGAAGAATAAGTTTATCTCGGCAGAGGAAGCCGCTTCGATGGTAAAAGACGGGATGACCGTTATGATTGGTGGTTTTATGGCTGTGGGCAGTCCACATAGTATTATTGCAAAAATGGTTGAGTCTGGAGTTAAAGACCTTACTGTAATTTGCAACGATACCGCTTTTCCCGACAAGGGAATTGGCCTGCTTATAGCCAACAAACAGGTGAAAAGGGTTATCACTTCGCATATCGGAACAAATCCTTGCACAATTGAGCAATTCAACAACAAAGAGATAAGCATTGAGTTTAACCCACAAGGAACTCTTGCCGAGCGTGTTCGTTGCGCTGGTGCTGGCCTTGGTGGATTTTTAACCCCAACAGGTATTGGAACTATTGTTGAGGAAGGAAAGCAAAAAATAAACATCGATGGTCGCGATTACCTTTTGGAAAAGCCATTGCGTGCAGATATCGCTTTGCTAGGAGCAAGTGTTTCCGATACCATTGGAAATTTGGTGTACAAGGGTTCGTCGCAGAACTTCAACCCAATAATGGCTACTGCTGCCGATATTGTAATTGCTGAGGCAGAAGAAGTTGTTGAGGCTGGTCAGATTAATCCCGAGAACGTTAAAACACAGTCGATTTTCGTAACACACATTGTAAAAAAATCAATCTAAAATATTGAATGCTATGGATAGTAAAGTGATGATTAGGGTTAGGATGAGCTCACACGATGCTCATTACGGTGGAAATTTAGTTGATGGCGCAAAAATGCTTCAACTTTTTGGCGATGTGGCAACTGAACTTTTGATTAGACAGGATGGCGATGAGGGTCTTTTCAAGGCTTACGATTCTGTTGAGTTCATAGCTCCTGTTTACGCAGGCGATTATATTGAGGCTGTTGGCGAAATAACCAACGTTGGAAACACCTCTCGTAAAATGACCTTTGAGGCACGCAAGGTAATTGTTCCTCGTCCCGACATTTCCGATTCGGCTTGCGACCTTCTTGCTGAACCAATTGTTGTTTGTCGCGCAAGTGGTACCTGTGTAGTTCCAAAAAATTGTCAACGTAAATAACCAACCTAGCTATGGAAAAACTAATTATCACCGCTGCTATTTGTGGCGCCGAGGTAACCAAGGAGCAAAACCCTGCGGTTCCTTACACCGTTGATGAGATTGTAAGAGAGGCTAAATCGGCAGTTGATGCTGGTGCAGCCATTGTTCACCTCCACGTTCGTTGGGACGATGGTAAACCTACACAGGATAAGGGTCGTTTTAAGGAGTGCATTGATGCTATCCTTAAGGTTTGCCCCGATGTGATTATTATTCCATCTACTGGTGGTGCCGTTGGAATGACCGCCGAGGAGCGTTTGCAACCAACCGAGTTGCCAATTGAAATGGCTACGCTCGACTGCGGTACCTGCAACTTTGGCGACGAGGTATTTGAGAACACTATGC
>CAZTVY010000240.1:0-4556 GCA_964617235.1 uncultured Rikenellaceae bacterium
CACAATTACCGTTGACGGAGTTGAGTATCCATTGGTAAAAGTTGAAATTTCCAACACTTCGCATCCATTCTATACTGGTAAGATGAAGCTTGTTGACACCGCTGGTCGCGTTGATAAGTTCATGAACCGCTACAAAAAGCACATGGATAAAAAGTAATTAGGAATACAAAAAAATTAAAAAAGCTCTGTAACAAGAGCTTTTTTTATTGCTTTAACTTCAGGTTCCTTAGGTTTTAATAAATTTGCAGGGACAAAGATTGAACATTAGACACTTTACACCGCAATAGTATGGAAAGGAACTATATACTTTTCGACGATATCAGAAGGGAAAATCTTCTACCATTAACTTTCACCCGACCAGTGGCCGAGATTCGTGTAGGAATACTTACTATCACTGAAAAGTGGAAGCATTATTTAGGCGATAGGTGTTCGTTCCTTACCAAGGAGTACCTTTCCGAGAAATACTCAATAAACAAAACAAGTACAGAGTTTTTACTGATTAATGGAGGTGTGTGTCCGGACAAAAATCTGGTTGATGCAATCCTTAAACTAAAAGCAGGCGATGCACTAATTTCCGAAAACTGTGTAATTGCAGGTGTGCTGAGGTCTATTCCCAGAAACAACCCCTGCATTTCCGATTTTCATAATACTACAATTTACAACAATAGCATTCTGCAGATATCGAACCCTTGGGATATCTTCCGATTTAACGGCGAAGCCATTGAGCAAGACTTTGAACTCCTGACAAAAAACCGAAAGTCGGAACCAATATCATCTACCAATACAGCTCTAAATCCAGCAAGAGTATTTATTGAAAAAGGGACCAGGGTTGAATGCTCCATTCTTAATGCAGAAACTGGCCCAATATACATTGCTAAGGATTCCGAAATAATGGAAGGTTCAATAGTTCGTGGGCCTTTTGCCCTTGGCGAACATTCTGCCTTAAAAATGGGCGCAAAAATCTACGGTCCAACTACAATTGGCCCACACTCAAAGGTTGGCGGAGAGGTGAACAACAGCGTAATTTTTGGTTACTCCAACAAGGCGCACGACGGATTCCTAGGCAATTCCGTAATTGGGGAATGGTGCAACCTAGGTGCTGACTCCAATAACTCAAATCTAAAAAACAATTACGCTGAGGTTAAACTCTGGAATTACACGCGAAAAAGCTTTGTTAAAACAGGATTGCAATTCTGCGGATTAATCATGGGCGACCACTCAAAATGCGGTATCAACACAATGTTTAACACAGGAACAGTTGTTGGTGTGAGCGCCAACATCTTTGGTAGCGGATTCCCTCGCAATTTTGTACCCTGTTTTTCTTGGGGTGGAGCCAGCGGCTTTACAGTTTATCAACCAGTCAAAGCATTTGAAACAGCCGAAATTGTTATGTCTCGCAGAGATATTGAACTATCAGTCATCGACAAAAAGATTTTACTTGAGGTTTTTGAGCAAACTAAGGAGTTCCGAAACTTTTAAACAGCTTAGCACCTATTTTCAGCCTAAAACCTGACATAACTGTTTGGCACAAGGATTGACTTATATGTATTCCGATAAAATTTTGCGGGATTAATGACACATTGTCACAACTTTGTTTTTATTTAAATGGATATGAGAAAAAAATACAGCATACAGGTTTTAAACCAACTTATGAGCGACGAGAGCGATTCGGAAGTGAATTTTATCCCAATTCTTGCCGATGACAACACCCCTGAGGTAAACTCATCGGACATCCCAGATGTTATTCCAATTTTGGCATTGCGCAACACCACACTATTCCCTGGAGTTGTGATGCCTATAACCGTTGGACGCGAAAAATCTATTAACCTTATCAAAAGTCTTCCATCAAAAAAGAAGATTATTGGAGTTATTTCGCAAATTGATGCAAAAATTGAAGACCCTGAAAACAACGATTTATACAAGATTGGAACCATTGCCCACGTACTTAAAGTGCTGGAAATGCCCGACGGAAACACATCGGTTATTCTTCAGGGAGTCTCAAGATTTGAGGTGATAGACTACCTTGACAATACTCCATTTTTTATGGCAAGGGTTAACATCCTTTCGGATATTCTGCCCGACGAGAACGACAAGGAGTTTAAGGCAATTGCAGGCTCAATTAAGGATTTAACAATCAAAATTATCAACCTATCGCCACATCTTCCTCAGGAAGCATCGTTTGCCATTAAGAATATAGACAACAACAAGCTGCTTATAAACTTTATCTGCTCCAACAGCGAAATTAAAACGCCTGACAAGCAGAGTCTGCTTGAGAAATCGTTACTCAAAGATAGAGCCTCGCTCCTACTCCAGTTCCTATCCAAAGAGGTTCAAATGCTGGAGCTAAAGCACGATATCCAGACCAAAGTAAAGCTTGATTTGGACCAGCAGCAGCGTGAGTACTTCCTTCAGCAACAGATGAAAACCATTCAGGATGAACTTGGAGGAAACCCTATTGAGCAGGAAATTGGGGATTTAAAAGAGAAGGCGAAGCATAAAAAGTGGAGCAAGGAGATTGCTGAGCACTTCGATAAAGAAGTAGCAAAGTTAAACCGAATGAACCCAATGGCTGGCGAGTATTCTGTTCAGCTAAACTATGTTCAGTTATTGCTAGACCTACCCTGGAACGAGTACACTGCAGATAATTTCGATTTAAAGCACGCCAAGGAGATTTTGGACGAAGACCACTTTGGTTTAGAGCAGGTTAAGGAGCGTATACTTGAGCATCTTGCTGTGCTTAAGCTAAAAGGCGATATGAAAGCGCCAATAATCTGCCTCTATGGACCTCCCGGCGTTGGAAAAACTTCGCTTGGAAAGTCTGTGGCTAGGGCTTTGGGAAGAAATTATGCTCGTATATCGTTGGGCGGTATGCACGATGAGGCCGAAATACGTGGTCATCGCAAAACATACATTGGTGCAATGCCCGGTAGGATTATACAAAGTATCAAGAAGGTTAAATCGTCGAACCCAGTTATCATTCTGGACGAGATTGATAAAGTTGGAAAGGATTTCCACGGCGACCCTTCATCGGCATTGCTTGAGGCGCTAGACCCTGAGCAAAACTTTGCGTTCCACGACAACTACCTTGAGGTGGAGTTCGACCTGTCAAAAGTGATGTTTATAACCACTGCAAACACAATATCTACAATTAGTCCAGCACTACGCGACCGTATGGAGATGATTGAGGTTAGTGGCTACAGCTTGGAGGAGAAGGTTGAAATTGCAAAACGTCACCTTTTACCAAACCAAATCAAGGAACACGGCTTGGAGGAAAAACAGGTTGTGCTAAACAACAAGATAATTGAAACCATCATTCAGAACTACACGCGCGAGAGTGGCGTTCGTAATCTGAACCAAAAAGTTGCAAAGGTTGTTCGCAGCATTGCTAAAAAGATTGCATTTGACGAAAAGCACAATTCAAAACTAACACCTAAAGACACCGAGACTATACTTGGTGTGCCAAGATATACCAAAGAACTCTACCAAGGCAATGACTTAGCTGGGGTTGTAACGGGCTTGGCATGGACCGAAGTTGGCGGAGAAATCCTATTTGTTGAAACAAGCCTTAGCAAAGGGAAAGGTAGCTTGACAATTACTGGGAACTTGGGCGAAGTAATGAAAGAATCAGCAGTGCTGGCGTTGGAATATATTAAATCGCACGCCGACCATCTTAACTTGAACTCCGAAATATTCGAGAAGTGGAATGTTCACCTTCACGTTCCCGAGGGTGCAATACCCAAAGACGGCCCATCGGCAGGTATAACAATGGTAACATCACTTGCATCGGCACTTACACAGCGTAAGGTTCGGAAGAGCGTTGCCATGACTGGCGAAATTACTCTACGAGGAAAAGTTCTCCCTGTAGGTGGAATAAAAGAAAAAATATTAGCCGCTAAACGTGCAGGAATTACCGAAATTGTCCTTTCCGACGAGAACAAAAAAGATATCTCCGAAATTAATGCTCAATACATAAAAGGGTTGAAGTTTATTTATGTTGACAGCATTATGGAGGTGCTAAAGTACGCCCTACTCGATGAGAAAGTAGATAAACCCCTGAAATTCGAATAGATATATCGACAATGGCATTAAGGCTTAGATCTGCGGACTAGGCCTTTTTTGCTAATTATTTTGGAGTATCGCTGTATTAAATCTATTTTTGCTCAATAAAAAATCCTTTATGTCAACTATCAAAAATACTATTAAACATCTCCCAAATACCATCACATTGCTAAACTTGGTGGCAGGGTGCTTTTCTATTGTAGCATCGTTCGAAGGGCAACTTGAAGCGGCTGGTTTGTTTATTCTAATTGCAGGAGTGCTCGATTTTCTTGACGGCTTTACTGCAAGGCTTATAAAAGCCTACTCGCCTTTAGGCAAGGAATTAGACTCACTCTCCGATGTAGTAAGTTTTGGAGTAGCCCCATCGATGATTCTTTTCCAACTGATGAAGCAAAGTATTGGTGTTCCACAGGGCGAAGGATTACTAGATGGACACTGGTTATTGGCAATTCCATTTGTAATGGCCGCATTCTCATCGTTACGCTTAGGAATTTTCA
>CAZTVY010000241.1:0-4544 GCA_964617235.1 uncultured Rikenellaceae bacterium
CTCCCTAATCGCAAAAGCAATAACACCAAAGGAAAGAACAAGAATTACAACCAGTAATTGAACTTTTAATTTCTGTTGTTTTAGTTTTTCGTTGTTGCGGATAAGAAGTTCATTCTGGTTGAATATTTCTTTCTCCTTAACTCTTATGGTGGCTTGGTTCTCAAGTCGGTTTGCTTCGCTAATTTTTTGTAGGTTGAATAGGCTATCTGTTATGTTTACATATCTATTTAAATTGTTATAAGCCTGATTTTGTTGACCGCTTAATCCGTAAATTTTAGCTAACCCTTTATATGCCTGACGTGTAAAGTTATTGAGATTTCCTTCTCTTGCAATCCTTACGCATTGGTTATACGAATCAATAGCCCTTAAATTATTTCCAGATTCTTTGTAGGCATTTCCAAGGTTAAAAAGGGTTGTGGCTAACCCGAATTTATCGTTAATGTTTGTTTGCTCTTTAGCTACATCATTAAAAGTTTCAATGGCTGAGGCGAATTTCCTGTTTTTTAGTAAAACTAGCCCATTTAATGTTTTTGCACGCAAGTAGAATTTTTTACTAATTGGTTGTAGTATAGAGCTCGCTCTTTTAAGATGACTTTGAGCTTCAAATAACTTTTCCTTCTGTAACTCAAGCGTTACAAAGCTTAAATACGCCAAACCTATATTTAGCGAATCCTTTGCAGTGCTAAGGAGTGCAATTGATTTTTCAATGTACGATTGTGCTGTAGTATAGTTCCCGAGTTCGGTATGAACAACCCCTTGCGCTCTATGTATTTTAGCCAAACTAAGCGAGTCACCAGTATTTTTAAAGAATTCAATGGCCGTAAGGTTTATTTCCATTGAATTTGATAAACGCCCTAAGTATTCCTCTGCATTTGCAATTGCAAGTAAATACCAGGTAATTTTTGATGTATCCTTTATTGCCTCGCTAAGTCTATAGCCATTGTAGAGGTATTCTGTGGATTCCCAAATAAGGTCTTTCGCGAAATGTATCTCACTGAGCAAATGGTATACTATTTCGGTTTGCTGTTCTCTCCCTACTTCATTTGCAACCATTAATGCCTGGTTGGCATAGATTAGAGCATTCTCCAAATCATTACTATTGAAGTAAAGTCTTGCTTTTAATGTAAGGGCATCCACTAAACCCGACCTATTTCCAGATGCCTCAAGTTGAAGTATTTTATTATTTATGCCATTAAGGGAGTCTTGATTTATTGTATGGGATTGATTTGCTGTAGATTTTATAACATTAGACGTTTCTGCCCATAAGTATTTTGGAGCACAAATAATTGCTACAAATAGAAAAGTATACGATAGGATTTTAATAGTTCTATTCTGCATAACAACTCCAAGTAAAAGGGTCAATAATTGTTTTAAATATTTAGCAATTACAATATTACTAAATTAACTTTGAACTAGTACCTGATTTAACAAATATAATAAAGCATCGGCTGATATTGGTTTTGCCAAGTAATAATCGCATCCAGCATCAAGGGCTTTAGCCCTTTCGTCGGCAAGAGCATAGGCTGTTTGAGCAATTATTGGAACTGCTGGTTTTATTTTTTTTATCCTTTGTGTGGCCTCAAATCCATCCATCTCTGGGAGTTGTATGTCCATTAGAATTATATCAATATTTGCTTTATGTGACATACAATCCACCGCTTCCTTCCCATTAAGTGCTCTAATAATCTTTAATCCTGTTGGTTTTAGCAATTCTTGTAAATAAATAAAATTAGCTTCGTTATCCTCAACAATTAATGCGGTTTTGCCTAAATACGATTTTGATAAATTACTTGGAACTATTTTTTCTAATGGCTGTTTGTTACCTAAATCTGGAATAATTAGAGGTAGTGTAAACATAAACTTGGAACCAATATTAGGGGTTGATTCAACCCAAATACGTCCGCCCATTAATTCTACTAATTTTTTTGTTATGGCTAATCCCAGCCCTGTGCCCCCAAATTGGCGAGTGGCAGAATCGTCGGCTTGACGGAACCTGTCGAAAATTATTTGTTGCTGCTCGGGGGAGATTCCTATACCGCTATCCTTAACGTAGAACTGAATGGTTGCATTGTTTGGGATTTCATATCCAAACTCAATACTACCTGCAAATGTGAACTTAAGTGCATTGCTCAAAAGGTTAAGCAGTACTTGCTTTAAACGAAAACTATCGCAAAGGAGCCACTGAGGATTTCCGTCCCTGTTGCTCTGTCTAACTATTTGAATATCGTCTTTCTTGAGTCGTTTTTTTTCAGATATGCATGTGTGTTGAAGTTCGTTTAATAGCTCATCAATATTCGATGTGCTTCGTTTCATTTTTAGCTGTCCTGCTTCAATCTTCGCTAAATCAATAATATCGTCAACTAAATTTAAGAGTAATTTGCCGTTATTAACAATATGTTGTGTGTATACTTCTCTCTTTTCTGCTTGAATGTTTTTCCGCGATATTAATTCAGAAAATCCCAGAATTGCATTCATTGGAGTTCGGATTTCGTGGCTCATATTGGCCAAAAATGCTGATTTTAATGTATCCGATTCAACAGCTTTTTCTTTGGCAAGAAGAAGTTCTGCTTCGTTTTCCTTTCTTTGAATACTAGTTGCAATTTGAGTTGAAATGAATTTTAAAACATCCAAATCTTCTTGATTGAAAGCATTAATGTTCTGATAATTTTGAACTACAATAACGCCAATTATATCATTTTTTATTTTAAGCGGAACGCCCATCCAGCATAACGCATCAGGGCCATAAAATTCTAGGTTGTGTTTCTTTTGTATTCGCTTTATCTGCTTTTGATTAAGAATAACTGCTTTCCCTGTTTTAGCAACTAGTAGTGCAAATGTATTTCCTTTAGGGTACAGTTCTTTAATATTGTGTGAATCTGAAAGATATGCGAGATTTAGACTTAATCGAAATTTATCAAATAGAACGATGTAAAGATTGTTAGCATCAAAAAGGTTGTTCAGTTCATCCTGAATTGTTCTGTAAAAGTGTGTGAGATTTTTTGATTCTGACTCGAATTGTGAGATATTGAGCAGAAGTTTATTTATCCGTTCCTGCCTAAATTCTGTTGTTATATCCTTAAACCAAACAATGTATTTCTCGTTTTTTTGTGAGTCAATACTTTTTACAACTACTTTAAACCTAAATGATTGGTTGTTTGAGTGATGTGTAAATTCAAAATCGTTTAATCGGTCTATGCTTCGTCGTTTGATGCTTGGGAAAATACCCCTAATTTTAATTCCTTCCGCACATTGATTATTGGTTATGCTTTTAAGTTGATTTGTACAACGGATTACAATTCCCTTAGCATTTACAGTTATACCATAATCAGGAATACTTTCGAATACACTATTATGATTTTCTTCAACTTGCATCCAATATCAATTTGATTTGTATAGTTCTATAAATATAGCATTTATTTGTGAATTGGATTTTAATAGAATAGTGTGTCGAACTAAAAAATATTATAGAATTTCGAATCTATCCGCATCCAAATGAACAGGAAAACTCTCGCGGATTTTTTTAAGATTATCCAGTGATAATGTTGCAGTTATTATTTCGTCCCGATTTGGGTTTGCAATTGCAATAGGTTGACCCAGCGGGTCAATTATCTGGGAATCGCCAGAATGGTTAACACCATTGCCATCGGCACCCACTCTGTTGCAAGCAGCTAAGTAGCACTGATTTTCAATTGCTCGGGCAACTAGCAATGAGTTCCATGCATATCGTCTACGCTCTGGGAAGTTTGCAACAAGTAGCATTAAATCGTAATCGTTTCTATTTCGGCTCCATACTGGGAAACGTAAATCGTAACATACGAGTAGCAGAATTCTCCAACCCATATAGTTAACCACAACTCTTTTGTTTCCAGCGCTGTAGTTTTTATCTTCGCCGGCCATTCTAAACAGGTGCCTTTTGTCGTAGTAAACTATATCGCCATTGGGATATGCAAAAATCATTCGGTTAAAATAATTACTGTTTTCTTTCGCAATGTAGCTTCCCGTGAGTGCTATGCTATTCTCAGTGGCCATTTTGCTCATCCAAGTTGATGTTTCGCCAGGGTATAAATCGGCAAATCCTTGTGGGTTCATGCTAAAACCAGTTGTAAACATCTCAGGCAGTAGAATTAAATCGGAGTTGTGCGCAACTTCTTTAATCTTTCTTTCAAAGTTGATTTTATTGGCATTTGGATTTTCCCATTCAAGCCCAGATTGTATTATAGTTACCCGCATTTTGTTTACAGTTTAATTGCAATTTTATACCAATTTCCAACGGTTTATTTCGTTTTGCACAAGCGTATCGTACTCTTTGCTAATCTGTTTAATTAAATCTATATTGACGCTTAATTCAATGTTATCAATTTTATTAATTGCAAGTACTCCTGGCGATGTTCCAGTTATAAATGCGCCATCAATATCAGTGAGTTGTTCTTTGTTTAAGCATTCCTGAACAGTATCAATGTTTAATTTTTTGCAGATATCTATTACCTTAAGGCGAGTGATTCCTCCTAGTACCAAATTTAGTGGTGCTGTGTAGAGTTTTTTGT
>CAZTVY010000242.1:0-4519 GCA_964617235.1 uncultured Rikenellaceae bacterium
GAAAATGAGACAATTTGAAAATGAGACAATTTGAAAATGAGACAATTTGAAAATGAGACAATTTGAAAATGGTAAGATTTGATAAGAACATATCATTTCTTTGAAGTTTGACTTATAAAGATTATTTTGGGGTGGTGTTAAACTAATATTTTACAAATCATTCTAATAAGCATCAGCAACTTAAAACAAATATAAAACCTAATAATATGAGAAACATCCGTAAATGTTTATGGCTATTGGTAATAGCATTAATATTTATTCCTCAGCTTAGCTCTGCCCAAAAGGCAAAAATCACCCTTGAGGATTTGTTCAAAAAAGGAACCTTCCGTTCGCGCAGCGTTTACGGCTTAACATCGATGAACGATGGGGAACATTACTCGGCCTACAATGCAAAGCGTCAGGTAGCCAAGTTTAAATACGCTACTGGTGATGAGGTTGCAACACTATTTGACCCTGCTGAATTCACATCGAACGAGGATATGAAAGAATTTGGAGGATACCAGTTTAGTCCCGCAGAAGATAAGATGCTGATTGAAACCAAAAACGACTATATCTACCGTCATTCATACACCACAATCAACTATATCTATGATTTGAAATCGAAAACGCTAAACCCGCTTTCGAAGAATGGTGCTCAAATGAATGCCACATTTTCGCCCGATGGCAATTGGATTAGTTTTGTTCGCGACAACAACATCTACATTGTAAACCTCACCAACTTTGAAGAAACCCAAATAACAACTGATGGACTTTACAATAATATTATTAACGGTGCTGCAGATTGGGTTTACGAGGAAGAGTTTGCACTTACAACAGGTATGCAATGGTCGCCCGATTCAAAAAAACTAGCATTCTACAGGTTTGACGAGAGCAAAGTAAAAATGTTCAACATGACCATGTTTGAAAACAAACTTTACCCCGAGAACTACACTTTTAAGTACCCAAAAGCAGGTGAAACAAACTCTGTGGTTAGCATTCACACATACGACCTAGGAGCTAAAACAACCACTAAAATGGATGTTGGCCCTGAAACCGACCAGTACATTGCTCGCATTTCCTGGACTACCAACCCAAACCAGCTAAGTATGCTAAGGCTAAACAGACTTCAGAATAAAATTGACATAATGCTGGCCGATGCAACCACAGGAATTTCAAGCATACTTTACACCGAAACCAACAAGTACTATATTGAGGAGCCAAACGATAATTACCTAACCTTTACACCCGATGGAAAAAGTTTTATTATTACATCGGAGATGGATGGCTACAAGCATATCTACCTTTACGGAATGGATGGCAAACTTATTCGCCAATTAACCAAAGGGACTAACGAGGTTACCAACATCTACGGTTACGACGCTGCAAAAAAAGTTGTTTACTACTCTGCTTACGACAACTCACCCTTGAAAAAAGCTGTTTACAGCATCTCCACTAATGGGGGTAATCCAACAAAACTATCGGAAAAGGAAGGCAGCAATAGCGCAAACTTCAGCACTGGATTTAAGTACTACATCCATTTCCACAATAGTATTAACACACCTACATTGGTTACACTACACAACAATAAAGGAAAACTTATTAGAACACTGGAAGACAATGCGAAACTCAAAGAACGTATTGCAGAGTACGATATGCCCACAAAGGAAAACTTCACCTTTAAAACATCGGAGAATGTTGAACTCTATGGCTATATGGTAAAGCCTGTTGATTTTAGTGCCGATAAAAAGTATCCTGTTTTAATGTATCAGTATAGCGGACCTGGTTCACAATCGGTTCAAGATAACTTTAGAATTGGCTGGGACGAATATCTTGCAACGCTTGGTTATATTGTTGTATGCGTTGATGGACGCGGAACTGGCGGACGTGGCGAGGCCTTCAAAAAAATGACCTACGGACAAATGGGACTTTACGAATCGACCGACCAGATTGAGGCTGCAAAATATTTGCAAACTCTACCCTACATTGATGGAACAAGAATTGGCATTTGGGGATGGAGTTACGGTGGATATATGTCGTCGTTATGCCTATTTAAAGGTGCCGACGTATTTAAAATGGCCATTGCAGTTGCTCCGGTTACCAACTGGCGTTACTACGACTCAATTTACACCGAACGTTTTATGGGATTACCTCAAGACAATGGCCTTGGCTACGACAGCAACTCCCCTATCAACCACGTTGATAAACTAAAAGGCAAACTGCTACTTGTTCACGGTACCGCCGACGATAATGTTCACGTTCAAAACTCCATTGAGTTAATTGAGAAACTTGTACAGAGTGGTAAGCAGTTCGACCTAATGCTCTACCCCGACAAAAACCACGGAATTCGTGGCGGAAATACAACAATGCATCTTTACACAATGCTAACAAACTACGTGAAGGAGAATTTGTAGGAAAATGAGAAGTTGGGAGATTGAAGTTCAAAGATAAGACAAGACAGTAATTACAGAATGAGCATTAGTTTTCTAATGCTCATTTTTATTTAAGACTGACAAATATGTTGTTCCGAACGAAGTGAGGAATCTCCTATCTTAAAAAAGCAGATTCTTTTAACCAAATTGAAAAGATTTTTTACATTTGTTATCGCAATGTACAGGTGGCAAAACCGAGGAACGAGCTCTCACCACCCTTGATTTACAGACAGCGAAATATTAGAATTGAAAACAATTCTAATTTAAGATGCAGATTATATATGCCTAGGTGGCGGAATTGGTAGACGCGCTAGTTTCAGGGACTAGTGTCAGCAATGATGTGCAAGTTCGAGTCTTGTCCTGGGCACCATGTAAGCAAAAGATATAAAACCACAAAGGACTCAAAGTACTTCACAAAGTACACAAAGTTTCGTTTGCTAATCAAATGCCCTCGAAGTCATAATTAAAGCAACGCCAACAATCTTACATTTTCCACTTATGATTTTCACTAGTTTTTGCGGCAAACTCTCTTTTTTCATACTTTTGTCCAATAATTTTTGATGATAATGGCTAAAACAGATCAAGTTGATAATTTCGATCCTAATGGTATCGGGAATATTTCGGAAAACATTTACGGATTACCATTTAATTGCAACAACGCGAACCTTATAATAATTCCTGTTCCCTGGGAGGTTACTGTTTCGTATAGTGCTGGAACAGCAAATGCTCCTGAGGCAATCCTTAATGCATCGTACCAAGTTGATTTATTTGACCCTTACGTGAAGGATGCATGGAAAATGGGCATTGCAATGGACAAGGTGAACAAAAAAATAAAATTGCAAAGCACATCGCTACGGAAAAAGGCTGAGAAATATATTGAGATGCTAACTAATGGCGACTCCCCTGAGCGAAATGAATTGATGAAAAAAATTCAGGATGAAATCAACTTAGCCAGTACCGAACTCAACAAATGGGTAAAAGCCGAGTCGTTAAAATATCTAGATAAAAACAAACTTGTTGCATTGGTTGGTGGCGACCATAGTACACCACTAGGATTAATTCAAGCATTATCGGACAAACACAGTTCTTTTGGAATATTACACATAGATGCTCATGCCGATTTAAGAAAGGCCTACGAGGGTTTTGAATTCTCACATGCATCAATAATGTATAATGCCATAAAACTACCTCAAATTAGCAAGTTATTTCAAATTGGGATTCGCGATTATTGCCAAGATGAATTTGATCTTATTAACTCCGACAAGAGAATCAAAACCTTCTTTGATAGGGATATTAAGCACAACCAATACGAGGGTAAGAGTTGGTCGGAAATATGCGATAGTATAATCAAGGAACTTCCACAAAAGGTGTACTTAAGCATTGATATTGACGGATTCGACCCTAAGCTTTGCCCAAACACTGGCACTCCAGTTCCTGGAGGCTTTGAAATGGATCAAATCATTTACTTAGTGGAGAAACTTGTTGGTTCGAAACGAAATATAATTGGTTTCGACGTAAACGAAGTAGCCCCAGGCAAAGATGAGTGGGATGCCAACGTGGGTGCTCGCTTACTTTACAGGGTAGCCAACTTAGCATTGGTGTCTCAACCAAAATAGATAATATTAATAATAGAGTTTTACAGATAATACATAATTAAACCTTGGATTACAAATCCAAGGTAACCAGAGTGTATGTTGAAACGTCAATAAGTTCTAAAAAGTTCCTTTTTAAACTTAATCCTTGATGCATCTAACACTAAAACCGTACTCTCTAAAAAAATTATCATTCTTGCCTAAACAATAACCATTGGCATAACCCAAACTCCTGCTCCAAGCATAATCACCGTTTTCAGTAGAGCTCCACAAGAATCCTCTATTGCCTATACCATCGAAAGACCCATCATCGTCTCGATAACCTCCAGGAAGAGCAGTAAAACCTGATTCATTGGTTGCACCGTTGTTTGGACTATTCCAATGTAATGTGCCAACTTCCTTCAACTTACCACCTGCAACCAATTCACCACCCAAATAATCTATCAATTCTGACCATTCAGCATCGGTTGGCACATGCCATCCTGTTGGGCACATTTTCCGCTCATCAGTTGCAGCGTA
>CAZTVY010000243.1:0-4517 GCA_964617235.1 uncultured Rikenellaceae bacterium
AGATGGTAGTATCTTCCATTTACATTTAAAACCCGAACAACTAGCCGATACAGTAATATTAGTTGGCGACCCTGGTAGAGTTGAAACCGTTTCTGCATACTTCGACAAAATTGAGCATACAGTATCGAACCGCGAATTCAAAACATGCACTGGATACTATAAGGGCAAAAGAATTAGCGCTGTATCCACCGGTATAGGTACCGACAATATTGATATTGTTGTTAACGAACTTGATGCTTTAGTAAACATTGACCTTAACACCAGAACGGTTAAGGATACCCATAAAAAATTGACTCTAGTAAGACTTGGTACATCCGGAGCACTCCAACCTGAGATTGATCTGGGTAGTTACGTAATGACTGAAGTAAGCATTGGTTTCGACGGCTTGCTTAACTTTTATGCAAACAGGAATGAGGTTAGCGAGTTGGAAATGGAACAAGCATTCCTTAAACATACCAACTGGAATCCTCTTTGCGCTAAACCTTACTTCAACTACTCTTCATCGAAATTAGTTGAACTATTTGCCGATTTCACAATCAGAGGAATAACCATTTCGGCTCCAGGATTCTACGGTCCACAAGGACGAGTACTTCGTCTTCCATTATCAGACCCAAAATTGAACGACAAAATTGTTGATTTTGAGTACAAGGGACGTAAAATCACCAATTTTGAAATGGAAAGTTCGGCAATTAACGGTCTTTCTCGATTACTTGGACATGATTCTTTAACAATTTGCGCTATTATTGCGAACCGAGTTATAAAGGATGCTACAAAGGATTATCGCCCCGCTATTAGCCTATTAATCCAAAAAACATTAGACAAACTTGCAACAATATAATTTTTAGTAAGTTGATAAATAGTGATTTAAACTCGCTCATTGCCTTGCTTGACGATCCTGACTCCGAAGTTTTCAAAGTTGTTTCGGAAAAAATCGTTACGCAGGGCATTGGTGTTGTGCCCCAACTTGAAAAGGCTTGGGAATTTTCACAAAATGAGATAGTTCAGAATCGGTTAGAAAACCTTATTCAAACCATCCAATATAACAGCACGGAGGAATCCCTTTCAGCTTGGGTTAATTCCGAAACCAAGAATCTGCTGGAAGGCGCATACCTGATTGCCCGTTTCCAATATCCAGAACTTACCCTAACTTCAATTGAAAAGGAGATTGAGAAATTAAGGAAAGATGCTTGGCTTGAAATCAACGACAACCTTACTGCTCTCGAAAAGGTAAAAATTATCAACCACATCCTTTTCGATATAAATGGTTACGGTCCTAACGTAACAAACTTCTTCGCCCCGAGTAATCAATACATCAACTCTTTACTTGAAACAAAAAAGGGAGGTCCAATTCTTCTGTCAATTTTTTATGCGGTAATTGCTCAAAAACTAGGTCTACCCATCCACTGCGTTAATCTTCCTAAAAACTTTGTACTAGCATACAGGGATAGATTTCATTCCGTTTCGGAATTGAGCGATGGAAAGGACAGCATACTATTCTATATCAACCCTTTCAATAAAGGCTCTGTATTTGGACGAAAAGAAATTGATGTTTTTTTGCAACAACAAAAAATACAATCTAAACCCGAATACTATCTTCCATGCTCCAACGAGACTGCTATTGCGCAACTACTGTTTAACCTTGTTTATGCCTACGAAAAACAGGCAAATTTCAAGAAAGCAGAGGATCTTAAGAGGCTTTTAAAAATAGTGGAAGGATAAGTTAATCGTTCCCAAAATCAATTTTAAACTGCATCATTCGAACAGAATGCTTCTTCATTTCTTGGTTTACTATATTTTCAACATCAGACTTGCACCGGCCACAACCAGTTGTTGCCAAGGTAATTGTTCTAACTTCTGAAAAACTATTTGCCCCCTTTTTTCGAATTGAAGCAATAATTTCAGCCTTTGAGACACACTTACAATTACATACAAACTTAGCGATTTGCGACATCGGTTCTAAATTTTACAAGCAAATATACCAATCAAAATAAGTTTGTGGGATTTATTTTTTCAGAATAAATTTGTTAAATTTTAATGTCAAAACAATCTTAACTAAACAAAACAAATAGTATTCTATGAAAACAACAAGAATTTCTATCTTATTAATGCTTTTTTTTGCAATAATTGGTTGTGAGAAAAATGAGTCAGAAAAAACATCAATTAGCCCTATTACTCCAGGAGAAACAACTCTTCATGTTATAAAAAGTTATCAATTGTACAATTCAACCGCTGGCAAAGGAGTTAAATTCGATATGAATTATGTTGGGGTTATATCTGATGGCAGTATTTATACTCAATTTAAACATGAAGTCTATACAGGTGGAAATGCGTTTACAGTAATTTGGGATGGAGAAATACACCAACACAATGATTCATCATACTATTATTTTGCAATACACAATGAGGTTGCAGGCTCTCCAACAGGTATAATTAGAGCCGACTCAACCTTACTTTCAACAAACATCCTTTCCTTGGGAATCACTGAAGAACAGCTTAAGGCTCCAAAAACTGGCGTAAAAATCACAAACACTTCAAATAGCGATTTTTCTTGCACTTTCCCATTGAACAATGGATCTGGCAGTTGGGGCGAAGTTATTACTGGTCTTTAAATCGATATCAGAAAATACAATTTGAACTTACTTTATAATACACACTAATTCCTTAAACCATTGCAATTCGTTAAGGTATAATGATTAATACTTAGGATATATTTTGTAATTCAAGATAAAAAATCTACCTTTGCACGCTAATTTTAACTAAATAATTATACTATGTTAAATCATTACGAAACCGTTTTCATTGCTACTCCCGTTTTGTCTGAGGCCCAGATGAAGGAAGCGGTTGTAAAATTCAGGGGTTTCATCACCGAGAATGGTGGCGAAATCGTACATGAAGAAAATTGGGGTTTAAGAAAGTTGGCCTACCCCATACAAAAGAAAACCACTGGCTTTTACCATTTAATGGAGTTTAAAGCTGCTGGCGAGTTGGTTGATAAACTCGAAACTCAGTACCGCCGCGATGAGCGTATTATCCGTTTTTTAACAGTTAGATTGGATAAGTACGCTGTTGAGTATGCTAACAAAAAGCGTAGCAACAAAGTGGAAACTAAAAAAATGGAGGACTAAGTCATGAGTACAAATCAATCAGAAATTAGATATCTCACACCCCCCACAGTTGAGATTAAAAAGAAAAAGTACTGCCGCTTCAAGAAAAACAAGATTAAGTATATCGATTACAAAGATCCTGAGTTCTTGAAAAAGTTCCTAAACGAACAAGGTAAAATTCTTCCTCGTCGTATCACTGGAACATCTTTAAAGTACCAGAGGAAGGTCGCTACAGCAGTAAAAAGGGCTCGTCACATTGCCATACTGCCATTTGTAACCGATCTATTGAAATAATTTTAAGGTAGGAGGAAAATCAGATGGAAATTATTCTGTTACAAGACGTATCGAACCTTGGTAATAAGGACGAAATAGTAAAAGTAAAGAATGGCTATGCTCGCAATTACTTAATTCCTAACGGAATGGCCATTACCGCGACTGAATCATCTAAGAAAATTTTAGCTGAGAACACTAAGCAACGTGCTCATAAAGAAGCTAAAATAAAAGCAGATGCTGAATTAGTTGCTAAAAAAATGGAAGGTCTTAAGCTCACCATTGGCGCAAAAACCAGCTCCACAGGCAAAATCTTTGGTTCTGTTAACACAATCCAAATTGCTGAAGCATTATCCGAAAAAGGATTTGATATTGACCGTAAGGTTATCAGCCTTAAAGAAGAGCAAATTAAAGAAGTTGGAACTTACACCGCGGAAATTAAACTTCACCGTGAGGTTAAAGTTGCCATTGAGTTCGAGGTTATTTCTGAATAAGAAATATATATTAACTAATAAAAAAACCCGCATAAGCGGGTTTTTTTATTATCTGGCGGCAATACATTCTATCTCAACCAAAACACCCAATGGTAATTTTACCACACCGTAGGCTGCTCGGGCAGGCATTTCGGAGGTAAAATATTTCGCATAAATCTCGTTCATCGCTGTAAAATTATCCATATCGCTTAAAAGACAGGTTGATTTTACAACATTGGAATAGTTCAATCCTGCTTCATTAAGAATTGCTCCAATATTCTTAAGTACTTGCTCCGTCTGCTCCTTAATACCACCGTCAATAATACTGCTAGTTTGAGGATTTATTGGAATTTGACCTGAAACGAATATCAATCCGTTTACCTCAACGGCTTGGCTATAAGGCCCAACAGCCTTTGGCGCATGTTCTGTGTTTATAATTTTTTTCATATCTTAACGATTTATTCATTAAAGGTTATCAAGGTAATGATCTCTCTTGGTATATTTTAAATCCTGAAGAATAGCTGATTTAACATTAATCTGGAAACTAAAACTCTTATAGAAACCTAAAGGAATCACTGTCATACGCATATCCCAGCAATGAAGATCTCTGTAAAAGTTAATAGATGTGGTTGTTAACTGCTTGTTTTTAAAGTCATACCCAGAACTAAAC
>CAZTVY010000244.1:0-4499 GCA_964617235.1 uncultured Rikenellaceae bacterium
TCAGCTTCGCCGTAAAGTTTTCCGGCTTCAGCATTTTTTGTATCAGGGTCGCCACCCTGTACCACAAAATCTTTTATCACTCTGTGAAAAATAATTCCATCGAAAAACTTTTCGTTAACTAGTTTTACAAAATTATTTGTGTGATTGGGTGTAGAATTGTATAATTTTACAACGATGTTTCCGTATTCAGTTTCTATTTTAGCGTGATGATAATTTTTGTCGTATTTAGAACAGCTTGCTAGAAAAGCAATCAAAACTATTGCGATTAATTTTTTCATAATATGTAGTTTTAACAACGCAAAAATATGAACAATTATTGAATATTGACTAATGTCATATTTTTTTGATAGCCTTTACGTTGAATTATAAATATTGTTGAATGTCGACTGTTAAACAACTTTTTTCGCAGTCTGTTATTTATGGACTGAGCACTGTATTACCTAAACTTCTTAATTTTTTATTGGTTTTTGTTCATACCTATTTCTTTAAGGATGCATCTCATTATGGCGTTGTTAATGAACTTTACGCTTATCTTACTATCTTACTTATAGTTTTAACTTTTGGTTTAGAGACAGGTTTTTTCCGTTTTGTCTCCAAGAATTATGATAAGCAAGTTGTTTACTCTACGTTGTTTTATTTTTTGCTGTTAACCTCTACTCTGGCTTCAATTTACTTTTTTGTTTTTGCCGATAGTATTGCACTTTCTTTAGGAACTGTTTATGATGCATCGTATGTTTACACATTAGGTTTAATTATTTCACTCGATGCTTTTATGGCTATCCCTTTTGCCAAATTGCGCAGCGAGAATAGACCCATAGTTTTTTCAACCATTAAGATTTTTGGAGTAGCAGTTAATATTTTGCTTAATGTTTTCTTTTACGTTATTCTTTCGCCAGAGCAACACCAGCAGTTATTTCCAAATGTAAACCCCGTTTACTTTATTTTCTTCTCAAACCTTGTTCAGAATGTTTTAACTGTTCTTGTTTTGTTGTTCTATGCTAAAATTCCAAGGTTCAATATAGATTTTACCCTGCTTAAATCTATTCTTAAATATTCATTTCCATTGTTGATTGCTGGTTTAGCTGGTACTGCAAACGAGTCGTTCGATAGGATTTTTCTAAAGTATATGTTACCTGATGAGAATAATGCACTCTATCAGATTGGAATATACAGTGCAAACTTTAAATTAGCTGTTTTGCTAGTACTTTTTACACAGATGTATCGATTTGCCGCAGAGCCTTTCTTTTTTAATAATCAAGGGAGAGCTGATTCTGTTCAAGTTTTTGGTAAGGCTATGAAGTACTTTGTAGTATTCTGCCTGATTATCTTTCTGTTCGTCACCTTCAATCTGCCAATTTTCAAGTATTATATTGGCCCTGATTATAGGTCTGGATTATACGTTGTTCCTATACTACTGATTGCTAATATATTAAACGGAACATTCTTCAATTTGTCCTTTTGGTATAAGTTAACCGATAAAACTGTTTATGGTATTAAGTACACTGTCATTGGTGCTTCAATTACTGTTATATCAAATATTATTCTCATACCTTTAATTGGTTTTTATGGTGCAGCAGTATCTAGAGTTGTAACTTATGGTTTTATGAATTTCTTAAGTTATAGAGATGGAAAGAAGTCAGGTTTAATTTGGTTTGATACAACTCACTTTAAAAAATATTCAATTTTGTTTATAACTATATTCACTATTGCAACTGTTCTATTTTTTACAAAGCCTATTTTTGCAGTTGTATTTATAAATATTGCGTTATTGTATTTTGGATATTATTTTATAAAAGCCGAGAAGATTAACATTCCTATTTTAAATAGATTTATCAAAGTTTAGTATGATAACTGTAAAAATTAAGAACGATTCCATTTATCCAAATCCTAGCTATTCCACTGAGCATAGTAGCGGAATGGATTTACGAGCAAATATTTCTGAGAGCATTACCCTTAAACCACTTGAACGCGCATTAGTGAAGACTGGTTTATATTTGGAGATACCCGAAGGATACGAGGCGCAAATTCGTCCACGAAGCGGATTAGCTCTTAAGAAAGGAATTACAGTTTTAAATACTCCAGGCACAATTGATGCGGACTATAGGGGAGAGGTTGGTGTTATACTAATAAATCTAAGTTCCGAACCCTTTGTTATTGAACCAGGCGAGCGTATTTGTCAGATGGTTTTTGCCAAGTACGAAAAAGCAATTCTTGAGAATGTTGAGTTTGTTTCAGATACTGTTCGTGGTGCTGGAGGATTTGGTCATACAGGAGTTAAATGATAAATTCCTTTTCTAAATACGTCCTATTATTTTTTTTGCTGATTTTTAATTTATTGGCGAAAGGTCAGACTATTGACGATTTAACTAACCGTCGAAAGAACATCGAAGATAATATTTCAAAAATTTCAAATTTAATAGAGGAAACTTCTAAGGAGAAAAGTTTAACGGTTAACAATCTTAAGTTGATTGAGAATCGCATCAAGCTTAAAAATGATTTAATCAAACAAATTGAGACAGAAATAAATTTCCTAAACGATAGGATTATTTTTAGCCAGCATCAAATTGATAGTTTAGATGTTGTGATTGACGATAGGAGGGAAGAGTTAGCTTTTATTCTTAGAACCAAATTCAGGAATAAGGATAAGGTTGAGTTAATAATGTTTGTACTTTCTTCAACTTCTTTTAATCAAGCTTATACCCGCGTAAAGTTTTATAAAAGTTTAATCAGTTATCAGGAGCGTCGCATCGACGAGTTAAAACAGTTAATCTCAACTGTGCACACCAATAAGTTAAATCTGCAGAATAACTATAAACTTTTAAAGTTAAAGCAGATTGAGAAGGAGAACGAGTTATCAAAACTTGTTTCTGAGTCAAAATCGTTTGCTCAAAAGGTGAATGATATTAAACGTAAGGAAAAAGATTTACGTAAGGATTTAGCCAACGAGAAGAAAAAGGCTGAAGCAATAGCTAATCAAATTAAGAAAATTATTGAGGAGGAGGCTCGACGTAAATCTAAGAGCGATTCTAAAACAAACGAAATCAACTTTGTTTTAAGTAAGCAGTTTAAGGATAATTTCGGAAAATTACCTGCACCTGTTAAGGATGGTATAGTTACTGCATCGTACGGAGAGTCTAATCATCCATACTTAAAGGGCGTAAAAATTAAAAATAATGGAATTGATATAACTGTATCTAAAAATTCTAACGTATATTGTATTTTTGATGGAGAAGTAAGAAAGATATTTAATGTGCCATTAAGTGGTCTTGCCGTTATTGTTCGTCACGGTAGTTATTTGAGCGTTTATTCTAACTTGGCAAACCTTGATGTAAAAGTAGGTGATAAAATTCGTACAGGTCAAAAAATAGGAGAGGTAGCTAAGCTCGACGATAAAGTTGGGATTCTACATTTCGAAGTTTGGAATGAGCGTTCAACAGAGAATCCAACCAACTGGATTCCTAGCTATAAAGGCAAGTAAATGTGTAACTTTTTTGCTCTTATTCAGTATAAAGATTAACATAAAAAATTTTACAATGAATAAATCATTAATAATTCAGAGCAAACTTGATGAGATTAATCAAGTAGAAAAAATTATCGATGAAATTTCAGAAGTTAATTCTATAAATTCCGACTTATACGGAAAAATCCTAATTGCTACAATCGAAGGCGTTAACAACGCCATGGTTCATGGCAATAAATTAGATATTAATAAAACAGTAAAGATTGATTTTACAGTTGTAAACGGTAAGCTTACAATTGCCATTGAGGACCAAGGCCCAGGTTTTGATTTTAATGCTATTCCTGACCCAACAATGCCTGAGAATATAGAGAACATTTCGGGGCGTGGTGTATTTTTGATGCGCAAATTAACCGACGAAATTGTTTACAACGACAAAGGAACTAAAGTGGAACTAATTTTTAACATCTAAAATGCCTATAAACTATCAGTGTCAAGATATAAAGTTTGTTTTAAAGGAAAAAAGAAAGGTATCAAAGTGGATTAAAGATGTAATAAAGTTGCATCAAAAGAAGTTGGGTAATGTAAGTTACATTTTTTGCTCTAACCAGTACATTCTAGAATTAAATCACCAATATTTAAGCCATAATTATTTTACTGATATCATCACTTTCGATTATTGTTACGACAATAAAGTAGAAGGTGATATTTTTATTTCTATCGATACGGTTCTAGATAATTCACACTGTTTTAAAACAAATTTCAACGATGAATTGTTAAGGGTAATAATTCATGGTGTTTTACATTTAGTAGGATTTTCCGATAAAACTGCCAAGCAACAAAAACAAATGCGAGTTTTGGAGGATGAGGCGTTAAGTATTTTTTATAGCTATGCAGATTAGTTACGATATTATAGTTGTTGGAGGAGGGCACGCTGGGTGTGAGGCAGCAGCTGCGGCAGCAAATATGGGTTCTAAAACCCTTTTAATTTCTATGGACTTAACCAAACTCGCGCAAATGAGCTGTAACCCAGCAATTGGTG
>CAZTVY010000245.1:0-4498 GCA_964617235.1 uncultured Rikenellaceae bacterium
TTTCCAAATCTTTCGATGTTAATCATTACCTTATCCTTACCAATTCCCATTCTGTTAGCTGTTGCTTCAATAATACGCATATTTGCCTGATGAGGAACTAGCCAAGCCAGTTTCTCGGGGGTAATGTTATTGCGTTTCATCATCTCAACGGAAACATCTGCCATGTTGGAAACAGCCGCCTTGAAAACTGGTTGACCCTCTTGGTAAATATAGTGCTGACGCTTAGTTACAGTTTCGATAGATGCTGGATAGCAAGAACCCCCTGCAACTTGGTGTAAGTGCTTACGTCCCGAACCATCAACCTGCATTTTGGCGTCCATTACACCAAAACCATCCTCGCAGGGTTCCAGAAGAACTGCACCAGCGCCATCGCCAAAAATAGGACAGGTAGCGCGGTCGGTATAGTCGGTTATCGACGACATTTTATCGGCACCAACCACAATTACCTTTTTGTGAGTGCCCGATTCAACGTATTTAGATGCAGTTACTAAAGCATAAAGGAAACTAGAGCAACCAGCATTCATATCAAACCCAAAGGCATTCTTAATTCCACACTTATCGCTAATGATATTAGCTGTAGCCGGAAACTGCATGTCGGGTGTTACAACACCGCAAATCAACATATCAACCTCTTCGGGCTTTGTGTTGGTTTTACGGAGCAGCTCGTTCACGGCGTGAATAGCAATATCCGAAGTTCCCAACCCTTCGCCTTTCAGAATATGACGTTCCTTAATACCAATACGGGTCATTATCCACTCATCGGTGGTGTCAACCATGCGGCTGAGTTCCTCGTTGGTAAGAATGTAGTCGGGTACAAATCCCCCAACTCCTGTGATTGCGGCAGTAATTTTTCCCATTAGCTGAATGCTTGTTTAATTTTCTCGCAAAGTTGCGATGATATAACCTCGCGAGTTTGAATAATCATGTTCATTATTGCTTTGGGGCTCGATGCTCCATGAGCTATTATTACAGGCTTATTAACGCCAAGTACGGGTGTTCCACCGTAGTTCTCGGAGTTAAACCTCTCGTTAAATTTATTGTCGGGGTTAACCTTTGTGAGTATATGGTAGAATGCCTCGGCCTGTTTAAGAACCACATTACCTACAAAACCATCGCAAACTACTACGTCGGCCTTTTTATCGTGAAATAGGTGATGACCCTCAACGTTTCCAACAAAGTTGAAATCTGCTGAGTCCTTCATCATCTCAAAGGCACTTTTTGTAACCAAATTACCTTTTTCTTCCTCCTCGCCAATGTTTAGCAACGATATCCTTGGATTTTCGATACCAAAAACTTGTTTAGCATAGATTGACCCAAGTATTCCGTATTGGTATAATACATCGGGACGACAATCGGGATTTAACCCAACGTCGAGCAGAAGATTCACTTTTTTTTCGGAAACAGGTATGAAACCAGCAATTGCAGGACGGATTACGCCCGGAATCTGCTTGATAACCATCATTGCGCCAACCATCATTGCACCAGTGCTACCAGCACTTGCAAAACCATCAATTTTGCCAGAGGCAAGAGCCATAAAGCCCTTAACGATGCTTGAGTCGGTTTTTTTTGCGAACGATTTTGATGGATTGTCGCCCATCTCAATCACCTCGGAGGTATGGATGATATCAAAATTGTCAGGACTAACACCTTCCTTTTGCAGAAGATTTACAATGATGTCCTGATTGCCAAAGAGAACTATTCTCTCATCGGCATTGAGATGCTTTAGGGCTAAAACGGCACCCGATACAACGGCATCGGGTGCAAAATCTCCTCCCATAACATCAACACCAATCCTCATCACTAGTGTGCTAATTAGGGTTGATATAATTAGGCGTTAACAGCCTTTTCAATTGCTTGTTTTCCACGGTAAAAACCACACTCTGGGCATACCCTGTGATACTCAACAGCTGTACCACAGTTTGAGCAGTTTGAAAGAGTAGGTGTACTAGCTTTGTAGTGAGTTCTACGCTTATTTCTTCTCTGCTTGGAAATCTTTGATTTTGGATGTGCCATTTTTCAACTTATTAATTAGTAAAACTTAGTTATTCTTCAATTTTTTTAGTGCTGCCCAGCGAGGGTCAATATCTTCGTCGGTGCTTTCTACTTCGTTTACAATGTTCATTTTCGAAATCATCTCCTTGTCGCAATCGCTTGCCTTTGTACCACTTAAACCATGATAGCGTTGCAGAGGTAAACTTAAGCACACGCTTTCGTAAAGGTACTGAGCAAGGTTAACCTCATAATCCTCTTCCGAAAGGAAAATAATTTCATCGTCGTTTTCCTCGTCCTTTGTGCCAATCTTAACAAACAACTCCCCTTTAAAGGTTGTTGGCAGTTCAAAAAGTTCTAAGCATCTATCGCATACAACCTCAACCGAACCCTTTATGCTGATTTTGAATTCCAACAAATGGTTCTGTTTATTCAGGTTTACATCAGCCTTGAGTTGACCTTTGCTAATTTCTCCTTCCTTAAATTCAGCAAAAAAATCATCGTTTAAATCGAATTCAAACGAATGTTTTCCGACCTTAAGTCCCTTGAAATTAATTGAATATGTGCTTAATGCGTTTCCCACAACTCTTCAAAAACAACGTGCAAAGTTATAAAAATTACAAACAATCAAAAAAATGAACCAAAAATATATAGTTGAAAGGTTAAATATTAAACGTATAACGCAGATAAGATAACCAGTTCAAGCATTTCAATTAACTATTTTTATCGCGACGCTTACGCTCGTTCTCGTCGAGATAAATTTTGCGCAAACGCATCGATTTTGGCGTAATTTCCACATACTCATCCTCCTGGATATACTCCAAGGCTTCCTCCAGGCTGAATTTAACAGGGGGTGCCAGGAATGATTTGTCGTCGGAACCAGAAGCACGCATATTGGTTAACTTTTTCGATTTGGTAACATTCACTACCATATCGCCAGCACGGGTGTTTTCGCCAATAACCTGTCCTGCATAAACCTCTTCGTGCTCATCAATAAAGAAACGTCCACGATCCTGTAGTTTGTTTATTGCGTATGCGAATGACATGCCGCTTTCCATGGCAATTAGCGAACCGTTTACACGTGTTTCGATATCGCCACGGTATGGCTCAAATCCTTTTACCCTGTGAGCAATAACTGCCTCGCCAGCGGTAGCGGTAAGCAGTATGTTTCTTAAGCCAATAATACCGCGCGATGGGATTTCGAACTCAAGGTGAATTCTGTCGTTACGGCGCTCCATGGTTAATAGCGTGCCCCTGCGGCGCGTAACCTGTTCAATTGCTTTGCCGGAAACCTCTTCGGGTAAATCAATGGTCATATATTCAATAGGCTCGCATCTTTCTCCGCCAACCATCTTAATGATTACTTTAGGTTGTCCAACCTGTAATTCATAACCCTCACGTCGCATGGTTTCGATAAGTACAGAAAGGTGAAGAACTCCTCGTCCAAACACCATGAACGAATCGGCAGAATCGGTTGCCTCAACTTTTAGGGCTAGGTTTTTTTCCAACTCGCGATCAAGACGATCCTTTAGATGGCGCGATGTTACAAACTTGCCGTCCTTTCCAAAGAAAGGGGAGTTGTTGATTGTAAATAGCATGCTCATGGTGGGCTCGTCAACGGCTATAGTTGGAAGAGCCTCTGGGTTTTCGATATCGGCAATTGTATCGCCAATTTCAAAACTTTCTATACCAACCAAAGCACAAATGTCGCCCGATATAACTTTATCCACTTTGCGTTTTCCTAAACCTTCGAAAACAAGAAGTTCTTTAATTTTGGTTCTAATTACCTGACCATCGTTTTTAGCAAGGGAAACGGCCATTCCTGTGGTTAGTTCGCCTCTGTGCAATTTTCCAATTGCAATACGGCCAACATAGTTGGAGTAATCAAGTGATGTTATTAAAAGTTGAGGAGTTCCTTTAAGTTGCTTTGCGGCAGGAACATACTCCACGATTTTGTCGAGTAGGGCTGTAATGTCTGTGGCTGGTTTTTGCCAATCGGACGACATCCAACCTTGTTTAGCACTACCATATATTGTTGGAAAGTTTAACTGATCTTCGGACGCATCGAGGTTGAACATCAAATCAAAAACTTGTTCCTGAACCACCTCTGGTCGGCAATTTGGTTTGTCAACCTTGTTGATTACAACAATTGGCTTTAAGCCTAAAGCTAATGCTTTTTGAAGCACAAAGCGGGTTTGAGGCATTGTTCCTTCAAAGGCATCGACAAGGAGTAAAACGCCATCGGCCATATTTAGGACACGCTCAACTTCTCCGCCAAAATCGGAGTGACCAGGTGTGTCAATAATATTGATTTTAACCCCTTTGTATTCAACAGAAACATTTTTTGCAAGAATGGTAATTCCGCGCTCACGCTCCAAATCGTTACTGTCGAGAATTAGTTCGCCGGGCTTTTCGTGCTCCTTGAAAAGTTTCCCTTGAATAATCATTTTGTCCACTAAGGTGGTCTTCCCATGATCCACGTGCGCAATAATCGCAATATTTCTTATAC
>CAZTVY010000246.1:0-4478 GCA_964617235.1 uncultured Rikenellaceae bacterium
CTTTTTTGGCTGTCCGAAATCGATTTAAATATTGTAATTTTGTGTCACTAACGAAAAATAAAAGCACTATATACGATATGACACGCGAGGAGTTTCAAAAGCAAATACTACAAGGGATTCCATCGGAAATCCCTGCTGCAAAATCATGGGATAATTCAGTGAACCATGCACCAAAACGTAAGAAAATTTTAACAACCGACGAAAAAAAGTTGGCGCTTAAAAATGCACTTCGTTATTTTCCGCCAAAACATCATGCCGTTTTGGCAGAAGATTTTGCCAAGGAGCTAGATGAGTTTGGCAGAATCTACATGTACCGCTACCGTCCCGATTATAAAATTTACGCACGCAATATTTACGATTTTCCTCATAAGTCAATTCAGGCTGCCTCAATAATGTTGATGTTGAGCAATAATCTCGACTATGCAGTTGCTCAGCATCCCCACGAATTGATTACCTATGGAGGAAATGGTGCTGTATTCCAAAACTGGGCTCAGTACTTACTTACCATGAAGTATTTAGCCGAAATGACCGATGAGCAAACACTTGTGCTTTACTCGGGACATCCAATGGGACTTTTTCCATCGCATAAGGATGCTCCAAGGGTTGTGGTTACCAATGGCATGATGATTCCTAATTACTCTAGCAAGGACGATTGGGAGCGTTTTAATGCGCTTGGTGTTACACAGTACGGTCAAATGACAGCTGGGTCGTTTATGTACATTGGGCCACAGGGAATTGTTCATGGCACAACCATTACAGTGATGAATGCTGGTCGAAAAAGGTTGAAACCCGGCGAAACCGATTTACGTGGAAAAATATTTGTTTCCTCCGGGTTAGGCGGAATGTCTGGTGCTCAACCTAAAGCAGCGGTTATTGCTGGTGTTGTTGGTGTTGTAGCTGAAATCAATCCTAAGGCGGTACAAGTTCGCCATAGCCAAGGTTGGGTTGATGAGGTGTTTACCAGTTTAGATGAAATGATTCCACGCATTCGCAAGGCATCTGAGAATAAAGAGGCAGTTTCACTGGCTTATCAGGGCAATATTGTTGATTTGTGGGAACGTCTTGTAAAAGATAATGTACCGGTAGATTTAGGTAGTGATCAAACCTCGTTGCATAATCCTTTTGCAGGGGGATATTACCCTGCCGGTTTATCATTTGAGGAATCAAATATTATGATGGCTGAAAAGCCTGAACTTTTCAAGGAAAAGGTTTACGAAAGTTTGCGCCGCCATGTTAAGGCCGTAAATGCAATGACCGCAAAAGGGATGTACTTTTTCGATTATGGCAATGCATTTTTACTTGAGAGTGGAAGGGCAGGAGCCGATATTATGAAACCTAATGGTGATTTTATCTATCCATCGTACGTTCAGGATATTATGGGGCCAATGTTTTTCGATTATGGATTTGGTCCGTTCCGTTGGGTATGTGCTTCATCAAACCCTGACGATTTGGCAAAAACCGATGCTATTGCTTTGGAGGTACTTGAGAATATTGCCAAAACTGCACCTGCCGAAATTCAAGGTCAGTTACAGGATAATATACATTGGATTCGTCAGGCTGGTCGTAATAAACTTGTTGTTGGTTCACAGGCTCGAATTCTTTACGCCGATTCCGAAGGACGTATTAAAATTGCAGAGGCATTTAACAATGCAATTCGCGATAAAAAGATTTCTGCACCAATCGTGCTTGGTCGCGATCACCACGATGTGTCAGGAACAGACTCTCCATACCGCGAAACATCAAATATATACGATGGTTCACGCTTTACTGCCGATATGGCAATACATAATGTTATTGGCGACTCGTTCCGTGGCGCTACTTGGGTATCAATCCACAATGGAGGTGGAGTTGGCTGGGGCGAAGTGATGAATGGTGGTTTTGGAATGACCCTAGATGGAACACCTGAAGCAGACCGTAGATTAAAAATGATGCTGCTTTGGGATGTTAACAACGGAATTGCTCGCAGGAGTTGGGCTCGTAATAAGGAGGCAATGTTTGCAATTCAGCGCGAAATGGAACGTACTCCCTTACTGAAAGTTACAATACCAAATATTGCCGACGATAGTATAATTAATAATGTGGTAAAGGAGTAATCCTTCGCTTATTAATATCGTTTTTATTTGAATTGCCGCTAAACGAATTGTAACTCTGTTAGGGTTTTAAATCCTGACAGAGTTATGTAAAATATATATAAGTTGAAAACAAAGAACTTATTTTACGTTGTGGTTTTATTGATTTCCATGTTATGGAGTTGTGAGAAGTATGATGGACCTGGTGGAATTACAGGAATATGGGAAGTTCAAGAAATAACAACACAAGGAAACCCCAAGATTTACAATGTTAGCGTTGAAGCATTTGGCGATAATGATTCTACTAAGTTTATAATTTTGAACTTTTATGATGCGGGTATGGATTTTGAGACCACTGTTGAACTTAAGGATTCAATCTTTACAATAATATCCGGAAATTCCTTTGAGTATTCCATTCAAGGAACGGGTGTGCTTCATAAAAAAAGTTTCACCATAGATTGGCAGTATAGTATCACGGGCGATCCATATGTGCAAGCACATTTCGAAAAACCTTAAGTAAAAAGTAACGAGTAGGGGCGGTTAATTGTTTCTTTTAGTGCCGCAACGTTTATATTTCTTGCGTATCGTAACGATTCTTTTCCCTCGAAGAAAATTAGCAAAGTGGGGAATGTAAATACAGTTAGTTTTCCACACAAATCCATCGATTCATTTGCATTTATCACAAATAGTGGGAGTTTCGGAAAATTGTTACTAAGCATCTCATCGAGTTGAGGTAATAACACATTGCAAACCCCACAGGTTTTAGAATGAAAGTAAATTGCTGCTGCAGGCTTACTTATGGATTTATTAAAATCATCAAAATTTTTTATCTCTTTAATCATTTGAAATAACTTCCATTTTTAAGCATTACCAGCGTACAGTCAAAAACAACTTCTATTTTATTTTCCCTTACTTTAGAAAGCAATTCCGGATTCTCGGTTCCAGGATTAAAAATTATGCGTTTGGGTTTAAGCCCAACAATATAGTCGATATATGATGTTTGATTCTTTGAATTGAGGTAAAGTGTAACTGTGTGTATATTGTCGATTTCAATTTTTTGAGTGATAATTTCAACTCCATCAACATTACCAGTCCTTGCACCAATGGCAAAAACATCAACATTATGACTGACTAAACTTTTAATTGCAAGGTATGAGAATCGGCCTGGTTTGTTACTAGCACCAAGGACAAGAGTTCTGTAATTATCCCTATCCGTATTCATATTCGATTATTCTTTTTGCAATAGAACAACGGCATAGGCCGCAACACCCTCTTCTCTACCTGCAAACCCCAACTTTTCGGTTGTTGTGGCTTTTATTGAAATATCTTCGGTTGAGATTTCCAGTACTTTCGATAGAGTGTTTTGCATCTCATCAATAAAGGGTTTTATTTTTGGTTGCTGGAGGCAAATGGTAGAGTCTATATTTCCTATAGTATAGCCTTTACTCCTTATTAAGTCATTTGTCTTCTTGAGAAGTATTTTGCTATCAATTCCTTTTAGAGTCGGGTCGTTGTCAGGAAAATGGTTGCCAATGTCCCTAAGGTTGGCTGCGCCAAGCATTGCATCGCAAATTGTATGTATAAGAGTATCGCCATCGGAATGGCCAACCGAACCCTTTGAATGAGCTATTTTGATACCGCCAAGCCAGAACTCATAACCTTCCTCTAACCGATGTACATCGTACCCAAAACCAACTTTTATCTTCATTATTTAATGTTTTAAAGATAAAGTTACGTCATTTTTTCACTACTGCCAATATTATCCTTTTTTGCCTTTTGTGCGAACAGGTTCAAAATCAAAAGATAACGAAAATCTTACTGTATTTGCCATTGGACTGTTGAAACCTCCAGTAGGTATTAGGTATGCAAAGTCTATGTTGAAGATGTTGTATTTTAATCCTGCTCCTAGGGTAAAGTATTTTCTATTTCCTTTATTTTCATGTTCGTAGAAGTATCCTCCGCGAATTGCGAATTGTTTGGCATACCAATACTCAACGCCAGTTGAATAAGATATTTCTTGAAGTTCTTCTTCCATGCCGTTGGGAGCATCGTAGAATGATTGTATCATACCTTGAACAATTGGTACGTTTGGATCCATTCCAGCAACAATTACATTTTGTCCACCAACAGTGCCATAAACAGGAGGTGTAGGGACTAGAAGTTTATTGGCATCAAGCGTTACGGAAAAAGAGTTATACTGGTCAATATTCATTGTCAATCGGCCTCCAAGTCTCATATTTATTGGGATGAAATTTTTGTTATCGTCATCATCGGTGTACGATAACTTTGAACCAATATTGGAAATATTAAGACCAAATGCCATTTCACCATTCTTATCACTAAGCCTAACTGGGTGTTGATAATACATCGCAACATCTGCGGCAAAAGCTGTGCCTGCTTTTGCTGCAG
>CAZTVY010000247.1:0-4475 GCA_964617235.1 uncultured Rikenellaceae bacterium
GGTCTTGCTGGAACATCGGCGCCAGCTGAGGGGCTTTACCTTACTGAAGTTGAATATCCTGAAGAAGTGTATATGAAAAATAAAGGTGTCCAGAAAATCTAAACACCTTATTATATATCCTAATCGCAATTTTTACAGTTGATACTTGTGTGTAATTTTTGTCTCGGACATTACAAACGAGCTGTAATACTGGGTGATATTTTTTGTAACAGAGAATCGATGTATAACAAAATCGTGGTAATCCTCCATATCATCAACCTGAATTTTTAGCAGAAAATCCCAGTTACCCGATACGTAGTAACACTCCATAACCTCTGGCATTTTTTTCATCTCTTTTTCGAATTCATCTATTACATCTTTAGTATGGTTAGTAAGGGAAACTGATACAAAAACAGTTAATTTCTTACCTAGCATTTTAGGATCGAGTAAGGTAACGTAATGCTTTATAAAACCATTTTTCTCTAACTTTTTTATACGCTCGTGAATAGGTGTTGTTGATAGGTGTAGCCTTTCTGAAAGCTCCCTAATGGTTATTCTGCTGTTGTCCTGCAGGATATTAAGGAGTTTCCTGTCAATTTCGTCTATATTCTTCATTGGTTTGATGTTTTGGTTTTGAGTATTCATTATTTGTGATTTATAAATGTTATGATATTTAAAAACAATAGTTAAATTCGCAATAATCTCAAAAACTCTACTGCTACCCTTGCTTTTTCCTTTAAGGAAATAAAAATCTGCAGCAAATATATATATTTTCTTAAATAATCAATATATGTATTATAAAATTCTTATTTTATTTAAAATGATAGAAATTACATATACGTATTGTAATTTTAGCAAAAAATTAATTTAAAGATCATGATTGATATTATTAATAAAGTAACCGATCAGAAAGCGTTAGATAATGCCGTAAAACGTTTTAAAGAACGTGGAATTATCCTACCTACATTCAAACAGCAACAAAATCCGGAGTTGATTCCTCAGAAAATAAAGGATCAACTTAAAAATATAGGTCTTTGGGATATCAACCCTCTAAATTTATTCCGCATAACTTGGAAAAATGAACCTAAAGAGAATGGTGGACTTTTTGGAAAAGTTAACTATATCGAATTGCCTAAGACAATAACAGGCGTAGATGCTCGAATTGTACTAGTTGTTGGAAAATGGTTCCCTACTGGTGCTCATAAAGTTGGAGCAGCATACGGATGCTTAGCGCCAAGAATTATTACTGGAGGTTTTGATCCAACACATCAAAAAGCTGTTTGGCCATCAACAGGAAATTACTGCCGTGGTGGAGCTTTCGACTCAAAACTTATGGGTACAGAGTCTGTCGCTATTTTGCCACAAGAAATGAGTAAGGAGCGCTTTACTTGGCTTCGCGATTACGTTGGCTCAGAGGTAATTGCTACACCTGGTTGTGAATCGAACGTTAAGGAAATCTATGATAAGTGCTGGGAAATTCGTCGTACAAAACCCGATTATGTTATTTTTAACCAATTCGATGAATTCGGAAACTCTGCTTGGCATTACAATATAACAGGAAATGCTATAGAAGAAGTTTTTAACCTTGTAAAGGGCTCTAACAGCAACTTTGCCGCATATGTATCGGCTACTGGTTCTGCAGGAACAATTGCAGCTGGTGATTATTTGAGAACAATTGTACCACATATTAAGGTTGTTGCTTCGGAAGCATTGCAATGCCCTACCTTGCTTAATAATGGGTTCGGTGGCCATCGCATTGAAGGTATTGGCGATAAGCATGTGCCCTGGGTTCACAACGTTAAAAATACCGATGTTGTAACAGCGATTGACGACGAGGATTGCATGAGAATTTTCCGCCTATTCAACGAGCCCGAAGGACAAGCATACCTAAAATCAATTGGGGTTGATGATGCTACTATCAAAAACCTTCACTTTATGGGTATTTCGGGTATTGGCAATATGCTATCGGCGATTAAGACCGCTAAGTACTACGAAATGACGTCTGATGACGTGATTATCACAATTGCTACCGACTCTGCCGAAATGTACCAATCGCGCCTTGAAGAACTAAGACACGACCGTGGCAATTATAATCCTACACAAGCAATTAAGGATGTGGAAAAATGTCTAATGGGTACTACTGTCGACTGGATGAAGGAGTTAACCTATTACGACCGAAAAGCACTCCACAACTTAAAATACTACACTTGGGTTGAGCAACAAGGCAAAGAGATTGAGGATTTGAACGCTCTTTGGAGCGATAGAACATTATGGAATAAGCAATTCCATCAAATTCAACGTTGGGACGAACTTATAGAGGAATTCAACGATAGAACAGGTTTACTAAAGGGTTTGTAATTTACTTTTTCTTGGTATTGATTTGATTGTCATACTGAACGCAGCGAAGTCTCTTCTTTGAAATATATTAAGATTCTTCGCTTCGCTCAGAATGACATTTTTAGCATAAAATAGTAACTTGTATTTTTATTTAAACAGAATGAGCAACACCAAATTTATATACGAATGCTGCGATTGCGGCAAGCAGTATGAAAGTTCTCCGGAACTTTACCTTTGCCCCACATGCAGCGCTGTAAACAATCCAACAACTCCACCAAAGGGAGTTTTCAAAACGGTTTACGACTATAAATCGATAAACACAAAAACATTGGCTGAATCAAACTATATCGATTTGCTGCCAATTAATTCCACAGCTAGTTTGCCTCCATTAAGGGTAGGCAAAACTCCGCTTTACTCGTTCACATCGATTGATGGAGAAAAACTTCCCTTCAACCTATTACTTAAGGACGATTCGCAGAATCCAACTTTTTCCTTTAAGGATAGAGCTTCTGCAGTGGTATCGGCGTATGCTAAGGAGAACGGAATTGATACTATAGTTGCAGCATCCACCGGCAATGCTGGTTCATCATTGGCTGGAATTTGTGCATCGCAAAGACAAAAGGCCATTATTATGGTTCCTAAAGCTGCCCCATTGGCAAAACTCACCCAAATTGTGATGTATGGCGCCAAAATTGTTCCTGTTGATGGCACCTACGACAATGCCTTCGATTTAAGCATTGAGGCAACCAAGGAATTCGGATGGTATAACCGCAATACAGCCTTCAATCCGTTGACTATTGAGGGAAAGAAAACAGTATCGTTTGAACTTTTCGACCAACTCAATGGCACAACACCCGACACTGTATTCGTGCCTGTAGGCGATGGCGTTATAATTTCGGGAGTTTACAAGGGTTTCGAGGATTTACTGATGCTAGGATTAATAGAAAAAATGCCTACCATAGTTGCTGTGCAATCTGCTGGAAGCAGCAATTTGATTGACAATATCAACAGCGAAAAATTTAGCATTAAGCCAAGCAACACAATTGCCGACTCTATTTCAGTTGATATTCCCCGCAACTTCTTTATGGCTAAACAATTCATTTCAAAGTATAAAGGGGAAATTATTGCGGTTAGCGACGAAGAAATTATACGAGCATCGGCAGTACTATCGAGGAATACAGGTATCTTTGCAGAGCCCGCTGCTGCAACAGCATTTGCTGGGATGTTAGCCTTTAAAAACAAAGGTTTAATAAGCGCCAACACAAACTGTACAGTGCTATTAACGGGTAGCGGACTTAAGGATTTGAAGGCTGTATCGTCACTGATTCAAATTCCAAATCCAATAAAACCAAATATTGAGGAACTTAAAAAACAAATATTGAACAAGGAATGATGAATGATGATTTTTGAAGTATTCACTTTGACGTCAGTTAATCGGCATTAGATGTTCATCAGTTACTCAGGGTGAACATCGAACAAGAAATATTGAATGATGATTTTCGAAGAAAACATAACGAATATGAGAAAATTTGACTTAGAGGAACGATTAATAAACTTTGCAGTTCAAATCGTTGAAATAACAGAGTCAATGCCCAAGAGTTATGCGGGAAACCATCTTTCAAATCAACTACTACGCTCGGGAACTTCCCCTGCTTTGAACTATGGCGAAGCACAGAGTGGAGAATCAAGAAAAGACTTCATCCACAAAATTAAAATTGTATTAAAAGAATTAAGAGAAAGTCACGTTTGTATGAAAATTATTCAACGTGCAAAACTCTTTAAATCAGAAGAAATTTTAACAAATACAATGACAGAGTGCAATGAGTTAATTTCAATTTTTGTCAAAAGCATTGAAACCGCTCAGAAAAACTTAAGGAAAGAATAAACTTCATCATTCAAAAATCATCATTCCTTCTTCTTAATTAATAAAGACTTATGGTAACATTTACGCTTAACTCAAATAAAACTACCTACACTGGCGATTTGGAGAAAAATCTTCTAGAATTTCTCCGAAAGGAAAAATTTCTGACTGCTGCAAAGGACGGTTGTTCTGGTCAGGGTGTATGCGGTGCTTGCTCCGTGGAGATAGATGGCAAAATAAAAATGGCCTGCCGAGTAAAAATGAAGGATGTTGAAGGGGCAACCATTAACACTCTGGA
>CAZTVY010000248.1:0-4469 GCA_964617235.1 uncultured Rikenellaceae bacterium
AGTTTTTCTTTATTAGCTTCGCTTTTTACCACAATTACCCTCCAGGGCTGTAGGTTAAATGCCGATGGCGCGTAAACAGCCAAATTCAAAATATCCTTCACGGTTTGAAGGTCTAAATCTCTGTTTTTGTCGAAAAAGTTAACTGAGCGACGCTCGGTAAATAGTTTTTTTGAGTCCATATTATAAATTGTTTTTGGTTAATTTACACTAGTAACAAGTTATAACATTATTTGTTGTAACATATATTATTAAAAAATACTATGTGCCTGATAGTCAGTAGAATATTTTTTATACTGAAATAAAAAAGGTGATTGAGATATCAATCACCTTACATAAAACTAAGTAAACAGTTACTTTTTGATATCGTAGAAGCAACGCATTGGTGAGTGAAGTTTGCCATCGGTTACAAGTTTCTTGATAACCTTATCAACCTCCTTTTTATCTATTCCAGATGCTTCTGAAATTTCGCCTGCTTTCATTGGCTTACCAGCCGATGATAAAGTTTTAATGATTTTTTCTGATGAATCCATAGCTATAAGAATTAGAAGTGTTAACCAAAATAATTACATCGGCTAATTTAAGAAATCAATTTTAATAATTGGGGTTGATATATAACATTGAAAGATGTTCTAAAAAAGGCATAGTGTGGCACTATTTTCTTGGATGGAATTTTAGAATTGTCTCGCGGAGATATTCTCTATCCAAATGAGTGTAGATTTCCGTAGTTTGAATTGATTCGTGCCCCAACATCTCCTGAACAGCCCTTAAATCGGCACCGCCCTCAACCAAGTGTGTAGCAAACGAATGGCGAAGCGTGTGCGGGCTAATATTCTTGGTGATACCAGCAAGTTTAGCGTATTTCTTGATGATTGTAAAGACCATCTCGCGGGTTAACTGCCGCCCCCAACGATTAAGAAAAACAATGTTCTTATACTCCTCGTCAATTCTGGAGTTTACATCGTTGCGTTGTTGTAGGTACTGGTTGATATCCCTTATGGCCTTATGGCCAATTGGAACAAGGCGCTCCTTGTTTCCTTTACCAATAACACGAATATAACCATCAGCAAAGAACAGTTCGGTTAGTTTTAGATTTACCAACTCCGAAACACGCAACCCGCAACTGTAAAGCGTTTCAATAATAGCCTTATTTCTATGACCATCGGATTTGCTAAGGTCAATGGCTGCTTGCATTGCATCAATCTCAGTAATTGTTAGAAATTCAGGTAACTTCCTACCAATTTTGGGCGATTCTATAAGTTCTGTGGGGTCGCTATCTATCACCTCCTCAATGAGTAGATACTTGTAGAATCCGCGAACGCCTGATAATATGCGTGATTGGGAACGTTTATTCAGTCCTAAATCATGCAGATAGGCTAGAAAATTCTGCAAGTGGTCGTGAGTAATTGACTCGGGTTCAACACCAATGCTATCGGCATATACGCGCAGTTTTTCCATATCGGTTCGGTAGGCCGAAACAGAATTTTCCGAAAGCGATTTCTCTGCTCTCAAAAAACTAATATAATCGTCAATAGCGGCAATCCAACCCATAAAGCAAATCCTCGATTTCAGATTTTATTTAATTACAAAAGCAGTACAAAGAAAGTAAAAATAAAGTTTTAATGATTAATTGAAATTTAGTGAATGAATAAAATCGGAGTATTTACAAGAATCTAGAAAAAACAAACATCAAATTGTAAAATTAATGTGAAAGTTAACGTTTGCATACCTTATTCTTACTAAAACGCCTTTAACATATCAATTATTCCATAACTTAAGTAATTTTGCACTATAAAACCAAACTATATGCTAAAACGAACTAAGATTGTTGCCACCATATCGGACAAGCGTTGCGATGTTGATTTTATTAGAGGCCTTTATAATGCAGGGATGAACGTTGCCCGTTTAAATACAGCACATATGAATCCGGAAACAGCCAAGTCTGTTATTGCTAAGATTCGTGAGGTTTCGGATAGTATAGCAATTTTAGTTGATACCAAAGGTCCCGAAATTCGCACATCGTCGTTGGGTTTCGAAATAAAAGTTGAAACAGGTAATAAAATCAAAATCATAGGAAATCCAGAAGGAACGTCGGGTGGCGATACTGTTTACGTAAGCTACTCCAACATTGCTAAGGAAGTTCCTGTTGGAAACTCGCTTCTTATTGATGATGGCGAACTAGAACTTAAGGTACTTGAGAAAAACGAAACCACTCTTTTCTGCGAAGTGATGAACTGTGGAATGATTAAGCTGCGTAAAAGCGTTAATCTGCCTAATGTTCATATTAATTTACCTTCGCTTACACAGAAGGATAAAGATTTTGTAAAATTTGCCATTGATAACGACTTGGACTTTATTGCACACAGTTTTGTTCGTAGTAAGTACGATGTTTTGGAGATAAAGGAGATTCTGCATCAGCATAATAGTCAAATTAAGATTATAGCCAAAATTGAGAATCAGCAAGGCGTTGATAATATTGATGAAATTCTCGACCACGCGTATGGCATTATGGTTGCCCGAGGCGATTTGGGCATTGAAATTCCTGCCCAAAAAATCCCCATTGTTCAACGTAGGTTGGTGAAAAAATGTATTGAGAGCAAAAAGCCTGTAATTATTGCTACGCAAATGCTCCATACCATGATTGAGCATCCAAGGCCAACCCGTGCCGAGATTAGCGATATTGCCAATGCCATATACCAACGTGCCGATGCCATTATGCTTAGTGGTGAAACTGCTTACGGAGCGTATCCTTTAGAATCGGTTCAGGCAATGACCAGCGTTGCTCGCGAAGTGGAAGAGGTTTTAGAACCTGACCATACTCTGAACTTAGTTAGAGTTAATAATGAAATTACTGCAACGCTTTCACGCTCTGCAGTAAGAGCATGCTCCTCACTACCAATAAAGGCAATTATTGTTGATACACTTACAGGAAGAACCGGGCGGTATTTATCTGCATTCCGTGGAAGGGTTCCTGTGTACTCAATTTGCTATAAACCAAATGTAATGCGTCAATTGGCATTATCGTATGGCGTGGAGGCAGTTTACATGGAACCACGCCAATCGCGCGACCATTTCTTAACCGATGCAATTAGTTTGATGCTTGAACGTAGAAAGATAGCCTCCGAGGATATGGTGCTAATTATTGGTGGTAGCTTTGGACCAAGCAATGGTGCAACCTTTATGGAGATTAGTAAGGTTAAAAACCTACTTCGAAAGTAGATATTGTCATTCCAAACGATAGAAAGGAATCTTCCTTTTTTAATATTAAATAAGTAGGCGTTGAACCATCGAATTATATTAGCATTTCTTGTTTTTGGTATAGGTATACTTCGCGTTAATGCTCAGCAAATGCCTGAGGCCTTCTATCGCCTTCAGGCTGCCATTGATATGCAGGATAGAGCAAAGGCTTTACAGTGGGCTGATTCCTGCGATGTGTTGAAACCAATACGATTTCAGTATTTGGTAGGAATTGGCGATGCTTTTTTACTAAACGAGAATTACCCTGATGCTATAGAGTTTTTCCTAAAAGCAGAATCGGCAAGAACTGGCTCTGCAAACTATAGGTTGGCAAAAGCCTACTGTGCAATTGGCGATACTGCAAATTGCTTTGAATGGTTGAGGAAAAACCTAGAATCGGCTCAAAGGGAGAAAGAAAGCGTTATTCTGCTTGAAGGCGCTTTCGAAAAATACCATAGCTCTATAAGTTGGAAAAATCTCTGGAGTAAAGATTGGTACACCTCGCTCGACAAGGCTATTGCTGAGGCCGAGTATTTGAATGCAAACCAAAACTACGAGGAGAGTTTGGAATTGCTAAATACGAGGGTTAAAGGCACAAAGAGCCGATATACGCTTTATGAATTACGTGGCGACGCATACTTAAGTATGAACAATCCTTCCGCTGCAGCCGATGACTACTCAATTGCATACAAAAAGGGCCGTAAAAATCCATTGTACCTGGTAAAAATTGCCGAAGCAATGATTGCCAAAAAGCAATATCCTCAGGCAATTAAAAAGTTAGATGAGGCAATTGAAAAATCGGGCGGTAATCCAAAGTATCATCTTGTTAGGGCGAAGGCCTACAATGAGATGAATCAATCTGCCAACGGACTACAGGACATAAAGTATTACTTGGAATTTTACCCAAACGATACTAAAGCAATTGAACTACTGTCGCAAAGCGCCTACGATGCAGGGCGATATGTTGATGTACTTTTTGCATTGGCAAAACTTTCAAAAACCAGCCCAAATAATCCAAAGTACAGATACTTGCGAGGTTTAACTTACATCAAAACAGAGCAACCCCGTTTGGCTATAGTTGAACTGGATTTTGCTATTGCCAATGAGTACAATATAGCAGAAGCATATTTTTACAGGGGAATAGCTCACCATAACCTTGGGGAGTTAAAGGAGGCCTGCAGGTGCTACTCAATATCGCATCAGTACGGAAAGTTTGAGGCGCAGGAGTGGATGTT
>CAZTVY010000249.1:0-4467 GCA_964617235.1 uncultured Rikenellaceae bacterium
AATGATAATGATTCCATAAATCAGGCATAAAATTGCAGCAGGAATTTCGAATTTAGTATAATCGTAAATACTGCGTTTACTTTTTAGCATAAAACCTAATAGAATGAAGAATAGCCATATTGGCATTGTCTCCATTGCTGTTGCAATTAAAATCAGTAGTATGATAGATAATTTAAGATTCCTTTTTTCTAAAAAGTATATAAGCCAAGGAACCATCATGCTTCCTATAACATTGTTGTGGAAGTCGAATGATAGAGCGGAGTAGATGCCCCAAATTGAGAAGAAGTGGAAGATGAAAATTAATGGTAATGATGTTTTTTCCTCGAATTTTAGCTTTGAGTATTTGTAAATTCCTAACCCTCCTAATAGAACGGCAATAATTTGGATAATTAGCAGTGTGTAACTTCCGAAAATGTAAAAGAATGGGGTGTAAAGGATTGTAATAGGGGAGAAGTGTGTGGCCAGAAAAGGCATTGTTTTGCCTTGGGCATCGAGGGTGAATGTTGCGTTATTAAAAATTGAGTAATTGTATAGGGCGTTATTAAACATCCCCAAATCAAGCGCGTATGTTCTGAACTGGTAGTGATTAACTAGCGATATTGAACAGTATATCAGCGCAAAAACAAAGAATATTAATGCTGCATACTTATCGGTTTTGCTGAGTTTTATTTGCATCATTTATTGTAAGACTCTTGTTTAATGCGAATGCAAGTTTAAATTTCTCGGAGCGAGTAACCTAACTTAAGCAAATTCTCAGGCTTGATAATTTCCTGTAGTCTTTCCTCGTCAATCAACTTTAAGTTTGCGTTGGCTTTAAAAATGTCGATTTTGGATTGGCGCATCTCGTTGGCAATAATTGCAGCCTTGTTGAATCCAATAAATGGAAGTAATGCAGTTGTAATTGATGGATTGCTTAATAGTTGTTGTTTGGATTTTTCAGCATCAACCTCAATTCCACTGACTAGATTTTGTGCAACGGTATTGTTTGAGGCAATAAGCAATTTTATAGATTCCAACAATGCGTGACCTATGGTAGGTATGTAAGCATTTAAGTCTAGCGTTCCTTGTCCTGCCAAACCCGAAATTATCATATCGTTTGCGTAAACCTTATGGGCAGCACTAATTACAAACTCCGGAATTACTGGGTTTACTTTTCCTGGCATTATTGAACTTCCCACTTGCTTTTTCGGAATTGAAATGGAATTGCCTCCAATATCCGATGCTAGTAACCTTAAGTCCGAAACCATTTTTTCGAGGTTTACTGCGTGTGCTTTTAGAATTGCGTGAACCTCCACAAATGAGTCAAGGTTTGCTGTTGCATCGTTTAGGTTTTCACTCCTAGTAAATGGAAAGCCTGTTAGCATTTGTAAATGCTTGGCAACCTCCATAACAAAGTAGCGTGGCGCGCCAACTCCTGTTCCAATTGCACCGCCTCCAAGGTTTACAACCTTAATGCGTTCAAAGCATTTGGATACTCGCCACCAATCGCGTGATAAGGCCTCGCTGTATGAACTAAACAGTTGTGCGTACGATGATGGAACAGCTGCCTGCATTTGGGTGTATCCAATTCGTAACGAGTTCCGATGGTCTTTTTCAAGGTTTTCAAATCCAGCACGTGTGTTGTTGATGGATTCTTCCAGGAGAACAAGTAACCTCACGGCTGCAATCCTTAATGCTGTAGGAACAACATCGTTGGTGGATTGGAATATGTTTGCGTGCTCAATTGGGTCTATAATCTTATAATCGCCTGTTTTATGGCCAAGTTTAAGCAGCGATGCGTTTGCAATAATTTCGTTCACATTCATGTTGATGCTGGTTCCAGCACCTCCTTGAATTGCGGGTACTATGAAGTGGTTGAAATAATCGCCGTTATGAACCTCGGTAGCAACGGATGTTAGGGTCTCAATAATATCGTTGGGAAGAAAGTTAAACTCCTTCAGTTTTAGTTCTGTATCATTCTTGGCCGTATGCACAAACTCGTGGTAGGTCATATAGCAAGCCTGCTTAACCAATCCCATTGCCTGGTACCATTCCTTGTGGAATTGGCTGCTGTCGGGAAAATTCTCCCGAGCTCTTAAGGAGTGTGTTCCATAAAGGGCATCTTCGGGAATTTCTAGTGAACCAAGGTAGTCGGACTCTTTACGCATCATTTCTGCTTGTTACTTGCTATCAATTTCAACTTGATATAGTTTGGGCCAGTTTTTCCCTGTAACAAATATTCGTTTGGAGGTAGGGTCGTACGCAATGCCATTTAATACATCTTCGTTGCCCGTTTTATCCGAGTTTTTAAGGATTCCAGTGAAGTCAATTTCCGAAACAACTGCTCCGCTCTGTGGGTCGATTATTACGACACGATTGGTGGTGTATACGTTTGCCCATATTTTACCGTTGATATACTCCAACTCATTTAGCATTTTTTGCGGGCCATAATTATCAAAGACTTCAACTTTTTTTACTTCGCTAAAATCGTTTGGCTCCATAAAGTAAAGAGTGTTAGAACCGTCGCTCATAACAAGTTCATTTCCGTTGGTTGTAAGCCCCCAACCTTGGGTTGTGTAGTTAAAAGTGTGTAGCCTTTTAAAAGTTTCGGCATCGTAAACAAATCCTATTCCGCTAGTCCAAGTTAGTTGGTAAATCTTATCGCCAAATAATGTAATGCCTTCGCCAAAATAATCCTGTTCTAAGTTGTTGCTTTGAATTACTTTTCCTGTTTCCAACTCTACTTTTCGTAAACTCGAAGAGCCATTCTGCCCAGTTCCTTCGTAAAGGAATCCGTTGTGAAAGAATAAGCCTTGGGTGTAGGCTTTAGGGTCGTGGTTGAATGTTTTAATGACCCTGTAGGAGTATTTTTTAGGTGCGATGTTTGATTTAAGAAATACACTTGTCGATGCAGTTTGACGTTGCCCATTTTTCCAAGCCGTGGCATTAATCCTGACAGTTCCAAGTGGATATCCTTTTGTTAGAATGGAATAGCTGTACTCTTGTAAATTGTCAACCTTGTTGTTGTTAATGTAAAGTATTACGGAGTCGGGTTGCAGGGTGGCCTCAACTAATTTTATTTCAAGCTTGATTGCTTCGCCAACTGTAATCGTAGTGCCATTGATAGGTGTGTCAATCCGAATTAAATTAATTGGTTTTTCTGCGGGTTTACTTTCTGCTACGGCCGATTGGTCGCCTCTACCATTTGAACATCCTGCAAATATTAGCGATAGAGAAATAAATGTGATTGTTAAAGTCTTCATTTTAAATAGATTTTAAATAGTTTACCTTGAAAAAAGCCTTTGTAAAAAGTTTCTTTTCTTATACTGATTAAGGAGTTTCTTTTCCGCAATATGGTCTGGAACACCGGGGCAAAGCAATTCCCATACCTTGCTCCAGCCTACAAATCCACCAATATTTCTATCGTCAATAAAAATATCCACTAAAAGTTTACGTGGCGTTTCGCTGTCCATAACTTCCTCCGGATGATTGCGGTTAACTGCATAAAATTCCACGCCGTTACTTCGGCAGAACTCTACAGCTTCCTCTAACAGTTTTCCCTCACGAACTGTCCACATAATCAACACAAATCCATGTTTCTGTAGTTCCCGTAAAGTTTCAAAGGCAAATAGCATTGGCTTGCCAATGGCTGGGTAGGCATTTTCTACAATTGTTCCGTCAAAATCAACCGCAATCCTAAACATCGTTATTTAACTAAATGAGTCTCAAATCTACATCAAATTTGCTAAACAACAAGGGGCAAGGGTTGTTGTTTCTAGTTGATAGTAATATTGCAAAATCAACGAACATCAACAGGCAAATAGTGTTATTTATCATCGGAGTTTGTTCCGTAACCATAAAAATGTAAATTTGTTTGAGTTAAAAATATGGATATGATTAAACGCATTTTCCGCTTCTACTACGAGGGTTTTAAAAGTATGACCATTGGCAAAACGCTGTGGATTATTATCTTAATCAAACTCTTTGTAATGTTTGCAGTTCTTAAGATTTTTTTCTTCCCAAATATCCTAAAACGAAATTTTAAAACCGACGAAGAACGTAGCAACTACGTTATAGAACAGCTAACTAATAACCCTAAAAAATAAACTATGGAACACTTCGACCTTTCGCTGGTCAACTGGTCGCGGGCGCAATTTGCTCTCACGGCAATGTATCATTGGGTTTTTGTTCCGTTAACCCTAGGACTAGCTTTTATTATTGCGTTCATGGAAACGCTTTACGTTAAAACGGGCGACGAGGAGTGGAAGCGCATCACAAAATTTTGGATGACCCTCTTCGGAATTAACTTTGCCATTGGTGTTGCAACAGGTATCATTCTGGAATTTGAGTTTGGTACAAACTGGAGCAACTACTCGTGGTTTGTGGGCGATATTTTTGGAGCTCCATTGGCCATTGAGGGTATTATGGCGTTCTTTATGGAGTCAACCTTTATTGCGGTGATGTTCTTTGGCTGGAATAAGGTTAGTA
>CAZTVY010000250.1:0-4456 GCA_964617235.1 uncultured Rikenellaceae bacterium
CTGGTGTGTTTTGTAAAAAAAGCAATTGCACTACCTATTCCGGTCGATAAACCTGCAAAAAGCGTTAAACCAAAAGCTATTAAAACCGCATTAAAATTTTCCATAGTTACAAAAGTTGAATGAGGGTAAACCCCAATAAGGAATTAAATGTTCAGCAAATTTGCGAATTTAACTTTTCTATCTCCTCATCGAAATTAATGAGCGAATACTTTGATTTTATTTCGTTAATCGATGCAATGGTTTGATTGATAAATTTTTGATGCTCACTCGTGTTTGGGTTAAATGGCCGATGACCAACAGCCTGCTTTATTCTATGAATTTTAGCCAAAAGTTCCTTCGACTCTTTATCCAGAAAAGCGCTTTCGAACTTGCCCCAAATATACTCAATGGCCTTTGATGATGGATGAAGCATATCGTCATCGTAAAACCTATAGTCGCGTAAATCGTCCATCATTATTTCGTAGCTGGGGAAGTAAAACGCGTTATTTGAATATTTAGCAATAAGTTTATGTACAGCCACAATAAGCGTAGCTTTACTTAGCTGATTACCCTCGGCACCATCCTTCCAGTGGCGAATTGGACTAACTGTAAAAATTATTTTCAGGTTGATGTTTCGTTCTAACAATTTCTCAATTAATGCTGACCAAATTTCCACAATCTCTACAACACTCATAATTTGATGCTCGAATTCCTTGGCGGGGATCTTATGGCAATTGGCTACAACACTATTGGTTTGCTTTAGCCTATACAGCCTCGCTGTACCAAAGGTCACGATTAAGTTTTGAAGTTTGTTTAAAAACAAATGAGCATTGCCAATAGCACTATTCATATTGCTTAAGCACTCTTCCTTATTAGGATTCGAGAACCTTGTATGAAAGTCGTAATTATACCAAAGTCCCTTGCTAAAATGAATATTGTCCAACTCATACTGCTTATTCTCAAGGATAGACTCAAGGCTTTTATGAATCGACAAAGGATTATAAACAACACCAAAGGGATTTACCAATGCGGGCATCTTATTCTCCCGCATAATAGCCCCAATATTTTCGGTAAAACACGACCCAATGAAAAGCGACGGAGAATTAAATCCAATACTAAAGGGATACTTAGGAATTTCGACCTCGGTTCTAAACTTCATTTTTCTTTAGTTGTTTTTCAATCCAATCCTTAATTTGAGTAAACACCTCATTTTTCACAGCTTCGTTGTGTATTTCATGGTAAAGTTCGGGCCACTCAACGTATGTTGCATTCGGAATAGCGCTGGCAACTTTGTTTGTTGCTGCAGCCGATGTAATAGTATCGGCACTTCCGTGCATAAGCAATGCGGGAACTTTGATTCGATTAGAATGTCTAAGTGCGTATTGTCCAGCATTGGTTATTGCAGTGTAAAGTCGGGGTGTAATTCTATTATGAATCAATGGGTCGGTAGCATACTTGCGCACCTCCTCCTCAACGTGTGTAATTTGCTCAGGAGCAATGGGCGATTTGAAAGGATAGAATGGTAGAATTACATTCATCAGTTTACCCAAAAACTCCATATGCTTTGGTGCAGGAGTAGTCAACTCTATCCAAGGTGAGGTGGCAATTAGTAGTTTAATGTTCGAATCTCTGCGGATAGCGTAATTAATTGCAATATTACCACCCATACTATGCCCGTAAAGTATTATTGGCAGGTTGGGGAATTGCTCCTTTATTTTAGTTATGGCCAAATCAACTTCGAGTAACAACTGCTCATAATGCCTGATGTGCCCAGGCTGTCCATCGGACATTCCGTGTCCAAAATGGTCCCACGAAAAAAACGCATAGCCATTGTATGAGAATTGCTTTGCCCAATGCATATATCGCCAAGAATGCTCGCCATGGCCGTGAACCAAAAGAATTATGGCTTTGGGCTGCGACACTGGCAGCATATACCAAGCAAAAAGTTTATGTCCTTTGGATGTGGTCCACCATTGCTTTACTGCTTCCATATAACAGATTGTTTTGGATAGTTTTTTCTAGTTAAAATTTAGTCCCAAACATACTTCCAGGAACCATCGGATTGACGTTTCCAAACCGTGTGGAATGTTCCTGTGGCTTTTATTGGGTTACCAGTTGAATCCTTTGCCTCAAAGGTATAGTGTCCGTAGGTATATCCCAAATCGCCACTTGCTGCAACATCCACAAAATCGGCCTCCCACTCTAGCGCAACATCTTTATAGCGAGGATGTCCGTAATTTTCCTCGATTTCTTTTTTACCTTTTATTAAAGTCTCGTTCCCGCGGCGAATAACTGCGTTGGAATCAGCAAAGAAAGTAAACCCAGCCTGCATCCCTTGCTCTTTCACCATTTTGGCAAAATCACGTTCGGCTTGAATGATTTCTTGCTTGAACTGTTGTTTGTCGGCCATACTATTCTTGTTTGTACAGGATAATGTAACCAAACTAAAAAGGATTAAAGTTAGTATAAACCTATTCATATATTGTTTGTTTTAAATAAGTATTAAATCAAAACAATCGTAAATTAAGAAATAATTTGGATTGATTATCAAGTTTTAGCAACTAATTACCTGTCTTAAAATCCAAATAGTATGTCTCTTTCATCGGATACCCATTTTCATCAACAAAGAATTCAGCAGGGAAAGAAATTGAATATGTTGAGTTTGGTTTGAGGCAAACAGGTAGATTCCACTCCATTTTTGTTTCTTCATCCCAGTAAGCCTCCCTATCGCTGCAAATAGAAGGAAAATATTTCTTCCCTTTTTCACCCCAACTTACTCCATTATTTCCGGTATTCATTGGTAAATTAAATGTAACTATAATAGAGTTTATTGTAGGGTCTACGTTCGTTGCGCCATTGAGAATATTTGAAGAAACAATTCTTGCAGCTTTGCAGGCTTCATATTCTTTCTTTAACTGCTCAAACGACAACTCTTTAGTAAACATTGCCATATCGGGTATAAAACTATTTAGTGTAAGATATTTATTTCTGTTGTGCGAATAAATATAAAGCCAATTAACCAGTTTGTCAATCCATATAAAGCCATTTATTTTTTCATTAGCAATAAGTCGATTAATGTATTCAGGACTTTCTTTTTTGTGTTGAAAATATTTTATAACACAGGCTCTTACCAACATTTCGCACATTACAGTTTTTGCGTCACCATAAGCTTGTTCATTGAACAATTCTGAGTTTTCTTTATATAATCGTTTAGCCTCTTGTCCCAAAATTGAGTAATGTTCATCAACCAAAGAATTGCAAAAGGAGTGGTTAAATTCGTGTACAATTATTCCAAAAACACTTTTCGAAAAAACTGGGTTCCCGAGGCTATCTTTTTTTGAGGCACCCATTATTGCGAATATATCTTTTCTTCCATCATTGTAAGTAATCTGCGGTCCATAGTTTCCGCCGTTTGTAAGACTAACAATGATGTTAAATGAGCCATTGGTTTTAACTCCGTAAAAATCCTCAAACCACTTTATGTTCAGTTCTTTCAGGAGATAATTGAAGTTTTCTGTGGCAACTGTATAAATTTTGGAGTGATTTGTATAAAACTGATGAAAGTTTGATTCTTCGTAAAACTGATTAAGATATTCTATAAATGTCTTGGCATTTTTAATACCCCAACGTGAGTCCAAGTTATCGATACTGGCATTTGACATAAATCTTATGCTATCGGTAATCTCTATATTAATGGCCATCGACATTACAGCATCATACGAAACGCCCTGCTTTATTCTTACCTTTTTTGCAAATTTTACAACATCGTGGTTTTTGAAGTTGGCAAAATACTCGTCTATTTCTTTAGAATAAATGGGAAGAGTGTTATTTACGTACTCCTCGGCACCAGCCAAGCGGAACACAATACCAAGTAGTTCTGTGCGTTCGTCAACTTTTGACAAAAATATTGGTTCTTGAGCGACTGCCATCATAGAAAAAAGGACAATCAAAACCGTTGCAACAAATTTTATCATTCTGAAATGTGCTTCATAAAAATTAATCTGATAAATATAGTTAAATAGAATGTTGCAGCAATATTCAAAAGAAATGTCATGCAAATTGACATAAAACATCACCAATAACATTTAATTTTCTTTTCAATTTACATTCAAACTGAATATCTTTGCCGTTAATTTAGATTAATTCTAATTTGATTGTTATTTTTTAAACAATAGCCCGTAAGGGTTGTTATACTTAGTGTTAAATGAATCATAGAATGTAAAAGTTTTCAAATACAAATGGCAAACGAACAGGACAAAATACTTGATGAGGTAACCGGGTCGGAGTACAAGTACGGCTTTGTTACCGAAATCGAAACAGAAACAATTCCCAAAGGGCTTAACGAGGATATTGTACGAATAATCTCCGAGAAAAAAGGAGAACCCGAGTGGATGCTGGAGTTCCGACTTAAGGCTTTCCGTCATTGGTTAAATATGGAGATGCCAGAGTGGGCTCATCTGCAAATTCCTACTATCGA
>CAZTVY010000251.1:0-4433 GCA_964617235.1 uncultured Rikenellaceae bacterium
ATCTCTTCTTGTTGTGCTTTAAGGACGATTCTGTCAAATTCTGCTTTATCAATCAAATTGCTCATTTTGTTAAAATTAAAAATGCAAATTTAAGTACTCAACAACCATTTTTATAGACTCAACATCCGAAATTTGGTTTACATAATCGGGTAGTGAATTTCCATTAAGAGTTAAGTTCTCCTTTCGGTAAATCATTTTGCTCTCAACATCCTTAACTCCACTCATATGGAATTCATTTGCCCCAGTATTTACAATACGTTTAATAGTATCAGCATTTATTCCGCTACCAGGCATTATTACAACTCTATTTGCTGCTTTTTTAACAAGTTCATACAGTAAATCAACGGAGTCGGCAGCCTTATTCTTTTGACCAGATGTTAATATATGCGTTGCTCCCGTTTTAATGATATCCTCCAGTGCTTTATAGGGGTCAGGAGTGAAGTCGAATGCTCTATGGAATGTAAATGTTAAGGGCTTACTCAGTTCAACCAGTTCATCGGTTCTTTCAGTGTCCACTTCGCCGTTTGGTAGCAGAATGCCGCAAACTATTCCATTAACACCAAGTTGCTTTGCAACGAGAATATCGTTTTTGATTTGCTCAAATTCAATATCGGAGTAAAGGAAATCGCCAATCCTTGGGCGGATAAGTATATTTATAGCGATATCAACTCTCTCACGGGTAGTTTTTATGCAACCATACGAAGGAGTTGTTCCGCCAATAAAAAGATTTTCGCAGAGTTCAATTCTTTTTGCTCCTGCTATTTGAGCGTTTATAGCACTTTGAACCGAATTGGCGCAAACCTCAAGGGTGAATCCTTTCACTACTTCAATGCTTTTAAAACTTGCTCGCCTAAACCAATGCTATAACCCTCGGAGTAGAAAATAACTTCGCCTTTTGGGTTGATAACTGTTACTATAGGATAGTTTGTCGACAAAGCTTTATTACATCCCTCGGCAATGGCCTTGGCAAGTGTTTGCTCCTTATCGTATCCATATTTCGATGAGTTTGGAAGATTGCTAAAGCTATTCGGGTTGAAATCTTCGGTCATTTTATCTTTTCCAACCACAAAAACAACATTGCCTCCCCATTTGTCGAAATCGGATTTTACAGCGGCCATATCGACCATTAAATGCTTTGTGGGCTCCTTGTTGGGCTCAACTATTGCCACAACAACCGATTTTTCTTTAACCAACTCGCCAATTGTTCCGCTGTTTTCACCATTTAGGTTAGGGATTGCCGTTTCGGTATTAATCATTCCAGAAATCTGGCTCGGGCTGTTATTCTCGTTGAACTCAAGGGATACAGTTGTTGTTTGATTTTCCTTAATCTCAAAATACTTGAACTTGCAAAGTACCGTACCATTGCTTAACCGATTTCCGGTGATTAACCTGTAAAATCCAGCATCTAGGCTAATTTTTGCAGGTAGATTATTTACGTTGGGGTCTGTTTCAAAATCGAGCGAAACGAATTTACCTTTCTCCAATTTACCAATGGTGAAATGTGTGTAGTATTGTGGTTTCTGAATTGGAAGATTGTTGCCAAGGTTCAAATTCAACGTGCCCTTAGGGAACACCTGCTCAGCGGTTTCTTCAAAAACCACATCGTTCCACTTGTCGCGCATTAAGAATTGTGGACGCTTGGTTGATGGTTCAAGCCTAGCGGGGATTCCAAAACTACGGCAAGCGGCCACAAAGAATACGTCACGTGAGTATTCATCGGCAACTCTCAACTTAAATACGCTTTCGGGGCTAATCGGAACTTTGTAGTAGTTGCTTTCCTTATCAATAGTGATATTCTCTTTAATCCACTTCGCAATGCTGTATGGATTGTTGCGAAAGAAGCCAATTTCGTCGAATGTGAATGAGTTTTGTAGGAAACTTCTCCAAGGTGTAACGAATTCTCTGCCAATTCTAGGCGAAAGAACGTACTTGTCAAAATCCTTAAAGTCTCGGCTATCAATTATCGAAGGGAAAGAATCAACGGTTGCAATGTGGTCCTGCAATGTTGATGCTGTTATATCGTGCAAATCCTTCTCAGATATGCTGTTAAGAATAGCCAATCCTACTGTTAAATCCTTTCCGTCAAGTTCCTTGATGAAGTTGTAAATCTCCTGCCAATTTCCGCGGCTCAGTTTTAGGTATCTCCAGGTTTCATCAATGTTTACGCCCTTTTCCATTGCAAGATTTGCTGCCGATGCAGAGTCAATAAACGTTGCAATGTACTTATTGCGAATGGCATCCTCTTCCTTTAACCTAGCGTTATTATCTTCGGCTTTTGATTGGTCTGCTTGGGTTACAGGTTGCTCTGCTGGAGGCGTTAAAGTTAAATCCAAATCTGCAAAGTTTGGATTCTCAGCAATGTTGATAGTTATATCGGTTGCATCTTTGTCGGCTTTGGAAAAGCCAATCCTATTATCTTTCGATGCCCATACAATTAAATCGCCAAAGCCTGTGGTGAGTGAGCATGCGCCCTCCTCGTTGGTTTGTCTTGTTCCTATTGGATAAAACTCAGCATAATTGTAAAGTTGAAACTCAATTTTAGCTTCGCTTACAGCATTCCCATTTTCGTCAACTACTTTAATGTTGAGGTTTTTGGTAGGAGCATAGTTGCCAAGCAGGTTGATTTCGGTGAACCATTCTGAATCGGTTAGTTTTTCTTCGTTACCGGTGTATTTGCCGAATACGAAAGTGCGCATCATCATTGCTCTTTTTGCAGGGCCCGCAAACCAACCCATATTTAGTTCTGGCTCAGGTTCACAAGCGCCAAGGAAGTACCATTTGCCATCGACCCAAACTTCAACCCAGGCGTGGTTATCGTCGGTATGCGCCCAGCGTGGAGTGTAAACTTGGCGGGCAGGAATACCCACTGAGCGTAGCGCTGCAACTGCAAATGTAGATTCCTCGCCACAGCGTCCAAAAGCAGTTCGAACGGTGGTTAACGGTCCTGATGTCCTCTCGTCGGTCGATTTGTAGATAACCTTCTCGTGGCACCAGTGGTTAACCTCAAGGGCCGCATCGTACATACTCAATCCTTCTAGGCGTCCTTTCAATTCTGCAAGGAAAACCTGACGGGTCGAATCGGTGTATTCATTATTGATACGATAGGGTAGGACGAAATGAAGAAAAATATCCGAAGGAATCTTTTTGCCCCACTTAAAGAACGATTTAGCCTCAAGCGATGATTTTACCTGCTTTAGCACATAGTTGCTGTTATGCATAGCCAAATCGCTCAAGGGCATATAGGCGTATAGGAATTCAAAGCCTTCGCGTTCCTTTAGCGTTATATCGCTATTTATTATTTGGTTGATACTGGAGTCGTGTTCCTGAATCAACTTAATTCTTTCGTTGAATTTTGTTTTTACCTCCTTGCGTTGTGCTTTACCATCGATTAAATGGCGGTTAAATAAATTTTGGCAAGAGGTTAGCATTGTGGCTATTAGGATGCTGAAGATTACTATTTTCTTCATTTCTGTGAGTTTTGAAATAACAAATAAAAATACGTAAAATTTTGAATAGTATAACTTTTCAAGTTGTTTTGGTGCGGACAAATAAAAGAAAAACGTGCGACAAAACGCACGTTTTAAGAATTTATCAGATACAAGGCTTCCTTTATTTTACTGTGCTTTTAGCAAATCTTTAATTTTTGCTTCAATTTCGGCTGAAAGCTCAGGATTATCCATGATTATCTGACGAACAGCATCGCGACCTTGTCCCAAGCGGGTTTCGCCGTAGCTGAACCACGAACCACTTTTCTTAACTACGTTTAATTCAGTTGCCAAATCGATAATTTCGCCTGATTTCGAAATTCCCTCACCAAACATAATGTCGAACTCAGCTTTCTTGAAAGGTGGCGCAAGTTTATTTTTCACAATCTTAACGCGAACACGGTTACCAGTTGAGTCGTCACCATCTTTAATCTGATTCAACCTGCGAATATCAACCCTAACCGATGCGTAAAACTTTAATGCATTACCACCTGTGGTGGTTTCGGGGTTGCCGAACATTACGCCAATCTTATCGCGAAGTTGGTTGATGAAAATACAGCAAGTGTTTGTTTTGCTAATGGTTCCTGTTAATTTACGAAGTGCCTGCGACATTAAACGAGCCTGTAGTCCCATTTTGCTGTCGCCCATTTCGCCTTCAATTTCTGCTTTTGGAGTAAGTGCCGCTACCGAGTCAATTACAATAATATCAATTGCACCAGAGCGAATTAGGTTGTCGGCAATTTCAAGAGCTTGTTCACCATTATCGGGTTGAGAAATTAATAATGTCTCAACATCAACACCAAGTTTTTCGGCGTAAGTGCGGTCGAATGCGTGCTCTGCATCAATAATTGCGGCTATACCGCCTTGCTTTTGTGCTTCGGCAATTGCATGTATAGCAAGTGTGGTTTTACCCGACGATTCAGGCCCGTAGATTTCCACAACGCGTCC
>CAZTVY010000252.1:0-1530 GCA_964617235.1 uncultured Rikenellaceae bacterium
TTGTTTATCAGGAGGCCTGCATTGTTTATAAGGATATCCACCATTCCAATATGCTGTTTTATCTGAGGGACCAATGTGTTTCCAATTAATTCGACTTGCTCCAAGTCAAATACAATAGGGTAGAGGTGCGCCTGTATATTTTCTTTAATGCAAGCATTTTTCAAATCTTTTAGTTTTTGCTCGCTACGAGCAATGGCAACAATATTGTTGTTTTCTCGGGCTGCAAATAGGCGTGCTACTTCAAACCCAATTCCTCTCGATGCGCCTGTAATAACTATATTCATATCTATCAATTGATTGATTTTTAATTTATTATGACGGGATTTCCGCTTACTGTTAATGTATCGCTTAGACCATTCGCATATTTTGGTTGACCGCCTCCAACAAAAATATTAATCTTTCCAGAACTTTCCTCAGACTTTCCATTTAAAACAACCTTTGCTAAATCTGTGGGAGTAAGAAGAAATATAACTTTCTGTTTTTCACCTTGGTTCAATGAAACCCTTTTAAAAGCCTTGAGGGCGCATATGGGTGTAGGTGTAGTACTATTTATATGTGATATGTAGAGTTGAACAACCTCGTCGCCAGATAATTTCCCAGTATTTTGAACTTCTATTTCAACCTCTAAATTATTACCCGTATTAATTCCTTTAGTAAACTTAAGGTTTGAATAGGCGAATTCTGCATAGCTGAGTCCATAACCAAAAGGATGTCTGACCTCACCTTTATAATACCTATATGTACGATTTTCCATTGAATAGTTTTCAAAATCGGGTAAATCCGCATCGCTTTTATAGGTTGTAATGGGCATTCGACCTGCAGGATTGTACTTTCCAAATAGTACATCAACTATTGCATCACCAGCCGATTGTCCTCCATACCAAGCCTGAAGGATTGCATCAACATTTTGACTTTCCCATTCAAAACTAATGGCAGAGCCCGACATATTTATTAGCACTATTGGACGATTGACCTTTCTCAACTCCTTCAGCAGTTCAGTTTGAATTTTTGGCAAAGCCATGGTGGTTCTATCACCACTTGCAAAGCCATAGTAACCACCTGCTCCAGCGTCGCCAGCCTCGCCTTCGTAATCGGCCGAAATTCCTCCAACGAATAGGATTATATCGGCATCACTAACACCTTTTGATATCTCTGAGAATGAGGGAGAATTTCTCAATGTGTCAACAATTCCAACACCCTGATAGAATGTTATTCTCAATTTATTACCATATCTGTTTAATAAACTTTGATATGGAGTTGTGCTAGATGAGGGTATGCCGTTGTAGTTAGCGAGTAGAGTTTTAGGATTATGGGCATTAGGTCCAATAATTGCAATATGTTTAACCTTGTTTTCATCCAAGGGGAGTGTCATATTCGAGTTCTTGAGAAGAACAATGGATTGTTGAGCCATTAGGTAGGCGTGTTGTTTGTGCTCATTGCAATCGAGTTTAGAACGGTCTATGCTAGCAAAAGGAACCCTTTCCTGTGGGTCATAGATTCCAAGTTGAAATTGTATTTTAAGCAATCTCT
>CAZTVY010000252.1:1540-4431 GCA_964617235.1 uncultured Rikenellaceae bacterium
GATTTTCTGTAATACTTCCCGATTTTACTGCATCAATTAATTTGTGGTATAGTGAGCCGCACTCTAGGTCGGAGCCCGAGAGTAGAGCGTCGCTTATTGCATCAATTTCAGAGGAATGGGTGTTGTGAAAATTCAGGAAATCAGATATTGCCCAGCAATCTGTTGTAACATAACCATCGAAACCCCATTTTTCTCTAAGAATATTATTTAGCAACGTATCGTTTGCACAGCACGGAGTGCCAGCAAATCTATTGTATGCACACATAACACCATGCACTTTTTCGTTAACAATAAGGTGTCTGAATGCAGGTAGATATGTGTCCCATAAATCGTAAGCAGAAACGTTTACGTTGAAGGAATGCCTATTATGCTCGGGACCACTGTGGACTGCAAAATGCTTGGCACAAGCAACTGCTTTTAGGTATTTAGGATTATCACCCTCAAGCCCACGAACCATTGCACCACCCATTATTGAGGTAAGGTAAGGGTCTTCGCCATAGGTTTCCTGTCCTCGCCCCCAACGTGGGTCGCGAAAGATGTTGATATTGGGAGTCCAGTAGGTTAAACCTCTGTAGTTTTCGCCAGTTTTCCCATTCTTAAAATCATCATTGAAAATTGCTCTACCTTCGGTTGAGATAATTTCGGCAGTTTTTCGTAATCCATCAGGGTTGAATGTTGCAGCCAATCCTATTGCTTGAGGGAACACAGTTACATACTCCTTGGTGCGAGCAACCCCGTGTAGTGCCTCGTTCCACCAATTGTAGGCAGGAATACCAAGCCTAGCAATTGCTGGTGCATTGTGTTGCATCAAAAGCACCTTTTCATCTAATGTTAAACGGGATATGATATCGTTCAATCGTTCCTCTAAGGGCAAATCTGGATTTTGAAAGGGATACTGGTACGATTGCGCATTTACGTTGGAGAGTAATGTGACGCAAACTAAAAAGGTGATGATTTTTACACTGATATTCATTCTGGACTATTTTATTTCGAGTACAATAGCATGCTTAATCTGATTGTTTGCAATAACAGATTTTGGAATCGCTATTGTGTAACCATCGCTGATTTGTTTGAATTTTAACTTTGTATTTGAGCCCAGAATGCTAATGGAACTTATTTTAAAGCCTGTTTTTCCAAGTTTAACATTGTTAGGTAGTGGTTCGTTCTCCTCGAGCAAATAAAAGGCGTAAATAGTGCTATTTTTAGCTTTAGTGAATCGTATTTTATCCTGCTTGTATGGGAAGATTGGTCGTGTGGAGTAAATTGCTTTTCCGTTGATTTTCATCCATTTTCCAATCTCTTTCATTCTATCTATTGCAGGCTCGGGTAGCGTTCCTAGTGGCGATGGCCCAACGTTGAGCAGGAAATTTCCACCTTTCGACACAATATCAATAAGCATATGAATAAGTGTGTTTGTAGACTTATAAACATCACTTTCTACATACGACCAAGAGTTTCCCATTGTCATGCAGGTTTCCCACGGGTAGGGTAGGATAGAGTCTGGTACTTGTTTTTCAGGTGTTCTATAATTCTCGTACTTTCCATGAACTGACCTGTCAACAATCAGCAAGTCCAGATTGTTCTTTCTTGCCATACTCGCAATTTTAGGCATATTGATATCTTGAATCCATCCTTTACATCCTAGCCAAGGACGCGATTCGGCGGTAAGACTCCATTCAGGGCGAACCCATCCACCATCGAGCCAAAGAATGTCAATATCACCGTAATTTGTGGTTAATTCTTCAATTTGATTGTAGGTGAAATCAACAAATCGTTGCCATCGGTCAGGATAATCTATAGGATTATAGTTTACGTTTCTATCGGGCGTTGCCCATTCTGGAGCCCAGTAATCGGAGTGATGCCAGTCTGGCTTAGAGAAGTAAAGCCCACACCAAAAGCCTTTTGCCCTGAATGCATCGACTAATACCCGTGTTACATCCGATTTAGGATTTGCGGAGAAAGGACAACTTTGGTCAGTAATTGAATAGGCGGTTTGTTTTGTATTGTACATGCAGAACCCGTCGTGATGCTTAGTGGTAAAAATAAAATACTTCATACCTGCTTCATGAGCTAAATCAGCCCAGAATTCAGGATTAAACTGAGTTGGATTGAAGGTTTTGTTTAGTGCTTGATATTTGTTCACATATTCGATGTATGGAACACCACCTCTGTCAATCCATGGTTCGTTGCAAATTGACCACGATTCCACAACGCTCCACTGAGAGTAAAAGCCCCAATGTATCATAAACCCAAACTTAAGGTCTTGCCACTCATCAATTCTATTAAGAATAACTGGGTTGGTTTCAAAGTCTTGCAAGTTTTGAGAGGAAATTTTATGGTGAACTAGCAATACACATATTGCAAAAAATAGTTTTTTCATCATTTTTAATACAAATTAAACATAACTGCACATTTTTTGTAGTCAAGAAAACATTGCTTCAAGGTAAGCGTTGTAAAATTAAAATTAATACTTTTACAGTAATCCTAATGTATTACTATTTTACATAAACAGCTATGGCTAAGTCAAAAATATTACTGATGACATTTTTTGTCAACTTGTTCATATTATCTTTTGATGCTTATGCTCAACGTAGGCACGGAGATTTTCAGAATTTTTCCGACAGGTTATTTTTTGGTGGCAGTTTTGGCCTTGCTTTTGGAAGTCATGTAACTCAGGTTGATGTGGTTCCAATGGTTGGCATGTGGGTTTTACCTCAATGGTCTGTAGGTGTTGGCGGTAGATATTCGTTCCGTAAAGAGCGTTTTAATGTAATATCAGGAGAATCTCAAAGCCTAAAAACCCATATTTGGGGTGTTTCAGGTTTTACTCAAGTATTACCAATTCCGGATTTTTACGAAACTTTTAACATAGATGTTCGTGGAGGAATTGT
>CAZTVY010000253.1:0-4427 GCA_964617235.1 uncultured Rikenellaceae bacterium
TTCCAACAGTTTCGGTAGAGCCTAACTTCAAATTCTCCCAGAGCTGTTTTTCAGAATTGGAAGCCACCCCCAAAACATAATCCATACCATAACCATCGCAATCGGAACTGGACAACAAATATTTAGCGGTAAACTCGTACTTGGCAAAGTAGCGCTCAACGGCAAAATCTTTTATTCTCATTATTTTATGAATTAGAATCTTTGTGATTATTGCAAAAATAGACTTTCTATGCAATAATCATCATAGTAACTATGCCTTAATTAATAAACACTACTTGCTCTCTTGTTAATTATCACTTTTCACATCTTTTTCAAATAATTACCTTTGCAAAAATTTTTTGAAATGAACGAGGGGAAAAAACGTGTTGCTTTCTACACACTTGGCTGTAAGTTGAACTTTTCGGAAACATCTACCATTGCTCGGCAATTTTCCGATATGGGTTTTGAGCGCGTTTCGCCCGATAGCGAGGCCGATATTTATGTTATTAACACTTGCTCGGTTACCGACCACGCCGATAAGAAGTGCCGTCAGGCAATCCGTAAGTTTATTACAAAATCGCCCAACGCATTGGTTGCAGTGGCTGGTTGTTATGCCCAACTTAAACCTAAGGAGATAGCTGAGATTGAGGGTGTTGATATTGTTGTGGGTGCATCGGAAAAATACCATATTCCCCAACTAATTGAATCGTCGGGAAAGGGTAAGGTGAAAATTTATAGCTGCGATGTGGATGCTGTGAACAATTTTTTCCCAGCCTACTCATCGGGCGATAGAACCCGCTCATTCCTTAAAGTTCAGGATGGTTGCGATTACCATTGCAGCTACTGTACAATTCCTCTGGCTCGCGGTAAAAGCCGCAATATGCCAGTTGCTCAGATAATTGAACAGGCCAAGGCAATTGCATCGCAAAATATTAAGGAGGTTATACTAACCGGAGTAAATACTGGCGATTTTGGCAAATCTACAGGCGAAAGTTTCTTGGATTTACTTAAGCAGTTGGAGCAAATTGATGGAATTGAGCGTTACCGAATCTCATCCATTGAGCCTAACCTAATAACCAATGAGATTGCAGAATTTGTGGCAAATTCCAAGAAATTTTTACCTCACTTTCATATTCCTTTGCAGTCGGGCTCGAACCGAATACTTGGATTAATGCGTAGACGTTACCGTAGGGAACTTTTTGCTGAAAAAATTCAGATGATTCGTGAGTTAATGCCCCATACTTTTTTTGGAGTTGATGTTATTGTTGGATTCCCGGGTGAGACTGAGGATGATTTTACCGATGCTTACAATTTCCTAAAAGAGTTAAAACCATCGTTCTTACACGTATTCCCTTATTCAGAGCGTCCTAATACTCCTGCTGCAGAAATGGAGGAAAAAGTAAGCCCCTCGGAATTAAAGCGCCGTAGTGCTTTGCTTGGTGAATTATCGAATAATCTTCACGCAGAATTCTTCAAGCAGCATTTAGGAACTCGTCAATCTGTCCTTTTTGAATCGACCCGTAAAGCCGGTTTGATGTTTGGATTTACTGGTAACTATATTAAAGTAGCTATACCTTACGATAAGGATTTGGTAGGGAAAATTGTTGAAGTTGAATTAATGGAGTTCAACCATGAAGGATTTGTGACTGGCAAAATATGTTAGCCTCAGGTTTAAAATAGATTGAACTAATGAGATTATAAGGTCTTTGAACCAAATGTTGCTGTTGTGTTAAACTCATTTATATCAATACTATATAAATTCGATGTGGGCTCTTTGAAAGATGTATCCTCTACAAATCCTCCTAATAGATACAACTTATCGTTTCTATAGAACAACTCGCTCGATTTTAGCGGTAAATCAATGGAGTATAATTTTAACTGCTTACTATTAATATCATAGGTTTGAATTCGGCCATCCTCAAAAATGTATATTGTACTTCCTTTAAGAGCAAGTGCAGGTCGTTCTACTTCATAAAATAGTTGCCCTAACACTTTCCATTCTCCAGTGGTAATGTTATAGGTTACGATTTTATCTAATGGTTTTGTATTGAAGCCACCAACTAGAAAAATAGTATTGTTAACCAAAATTCCTTTTGTTTCCATAGCGATTGGAATATCGTTCAATTCATACCATAATCCTGTTTTAAGGTTCAATAAGTGCGTTTTATTCGTACAGATTTTTTCCTCAAATCGGGTTAGTTTTGTAGAACCTCCCATAACTATTAAGTTATCGTTGTAAACAAACGAAGCAAAGTTTACTGCTTGATGCGGATTAGTATTATCCGTAAGAATGCTGCTATCCTTAATACTATAAACCTCAACCTCATCTGCTAAATATTCCTTAATTCGGTTGGTAGATAATTTCTTACCCCCAATTATATATACTTTCCCATTATAGTACTGAATATTATGATAGGCTCTTTTGCTGAATTTCTGGTTGGATTCAATCCATTTATTAGTCTGTATATCGTAGATGCACAATTTATCACTATAACTTTCGTAAGAAAATGATGGTTTTGTGCTAAACATCGGCCTTAAACCTCGACCACTTTGGTATGACTTATCGCCACCTATAACCCAAATCTTATCATCAATTAAAATTGCACCAAAAGAGTATAACCCATTTTTCAGGGATTCTAATTTTGTATAAGTAATTTGAAGTTTAAGCTGTTTCTTTTCAGCCACGATTGACACCTCTTTTATAGGCTGAATGCTTTCGGCAAGAACTACTAAAAAATTCTTTTTCTTTAATTCTGAAATAGTTAATTTTTGGGAAGTATATCCGACGAAAGAAAAAGTGATTGAATCACTCTCGCTTATTCTAATATTGTAGTTAAGGTTGTATTCACCTTTTTCGTTAGAGGTTGTCCCAATCCCAATCCTATTAACAATTATACTTGCGCCAATCAACGGGTTATTTTGGCTATTGAGCACTTTACCTCTAATGCTTTGTGATTTTAGGAGTTGAGGCGTAAAAATCAAAGTTATAAAGAATAAATACAAAGATGGCCTAATTCTAAAATTCATTGTAATGAAGTTTTCAAAGATTTATCTTATAAAGTTAAAACTTTAACAGCAATTACAATTTATTTAAAAAAAGTTACTCTAACCTCATTCGAAGTTAAACAAAAAATATCGTATAAATAAAGCAAATTAGCCTTCCAAATGCTCCACTCCCAGTTTATCGGCAACCTCATTCAAATCTGTTAATACCTGAGGAATTAGTGCAATGCCTTCCTTGGTTAGTTTTGCCTCATTGATTCTTTCGGGGTCACCAGGGATTACAACCGGTGGTTGATTTTCACCACTTTTTGCATTGCGGAAGGTATCAATCCACTCATCCATTTTTTGCTTAAACTCATCGGTCGGACGGAATGCATCCACACGCATTGCACCAAAGAAATGGCCCAATCCATCTCCAACAGATTTTTCTAACAATGGAAGGTAAGCCACTTGGGGTGGCACGAATGGGCCAAAGTTCGCCCCTGAAAATACAGATGAGAAAATATCAACCAAAGCAGTCATACAGTAACCCTTGTGGCCACCATGAATAATATCGCCACCAAGCGGAAGAATTGCACCTCCTGTGAGTAATGTATCGGGGTCGTCGGTTGGATTTCCTTTGGCATCCTGCACTAAACCAAGCGGTGCTTTAATTCCCTTTTTCCCCATAATGGCAAGTTTGCCTCGGGCAATTGGGGTTGTTGCAAAATCGGCCACAAATGGAGGTTGATTCTTGGTAGGAAGCGCAACCGCAATTGGATTAGTTCCCAAGTATTTGCTTACAGAGTAGGTTGGCACAACCAGCGGGTTGGCGTTTGTCATACTTATCCCGACCATATCGTGCTGTAAAGCCATCATTGAATAGTAACCAGCAATACCGTAATGGTTACTATTGCGTGTAGCAACCCAACCGGTGCCAGCAACTTTTGCCTTTTCAATAGCAACCTGCATTGAAAATTTTCCTGCAATTGGGCCTAAAGCATTATCGCCATCAACGGTTGCTGTAGATGGTGTTTCGTGTACAATTTTAACCTTTGGTTTGGTATTTATCCTATGCGCTTCAACCATCTGAAAATAATCTTTTACACGCATAATTCCATGCGAAGGAATTCCGCGTAACTCTGCGGCAACCAACAATTCGGCAACAATTTCGGCATCCGCATTTGGACAGCCCATTTTCTCAAAAAGAAGCGTAACGTAATTCTTTAAAACAATATGATTTACCATAATTTTAGGAATTTAACTTAAGCAAAGATAGTGAACGAAAAGTGAATAGTGAAACGTGAGAGGTGAAACGTAAAAGTAAAAAAGTGATTCTGTTGGAATCACTTTTTTACTTGTCTAATGTTTGAAATCTAATATCTTGTGCCTGTTGTTACAAGTTTCTATTTACATTAAAGGCATTAGCTTGCGATACAGGAGTAACCTCAATATCGTTAATGCAA
>CAZTVY010000254.1:0-4418 GCA_964617235.1 uncultured Rikenellaceae bacterium
TAATAATATCTATAGTTTGTTGTGGATCTAACTCAGCTAGAGCTTTTCCTATTGCTTGGTAACCATCGCGGGCAATATACTCATCAATATTCTCTGGATTGATGAAACCGCAGTTACGTAAAGCAATACGAATTTGCTTACGGTAAAATCCCATATGTTTTGAGTCAGAAACATGCTCATTCTTTGCAGGATCGGTATAAAGTAAACGAGCTACTTTACGACCTTTTACAAGGTGCTCCTTAACAATTTCAGCAGCATCTTCTGGTTTAACCTGAGTGTAGAAAGTATTATCGGGAAGAACCTTTACAATAGGTCCTTTCTCGCAGAAACCAAAGCAACCAGTTAAAATAACCTGAACATCATTCTCTAGGTTATTTGCTGCCACCTCTTTCTTCAACATTTCTACAATCGCATCGCTTGAGGAAGCCTTACAACCTGTGCCTCCGCAAACTAGTAAATGCATTTTATACTTTGCCATTACAACTACCTCCTGATGGATTATTTGTTATCAATTGTCTCGTAGTTAGTTGGGATAATGCCATCAACAAACTCGCCGTTCTTGATATATTTTTCAATGATATCATCGGCCTTCTTTGTATCAACATACCCAAAAATCACTGGTTCTTTACCAGGAAGCTTTACCTCAATTGTAGGTTCTGCATAGCAGTATCCCATACAACCAGTTTGAGTAACAACCGCTTGAATACCTCTTTTATCAAGCTCCTCCATCATAAATTCCATTACGGTTTTTGCACCTGTTGCAATACCGCATGTAGCCATAGCTACTTTAATTTGCACTAGGCTTTCCGAAGCATCGCCCTTTTCTCTAAGATCAATCTTAGATTGAAGAGTTTCTTTCATCTTCTTCAGATCAGCCAACGATTTAACTTTTGTCATAGTTAATTCTATTTGTGTGTATTTTGGTTGGTTTGAATAACTTAATATATCATTTCGAGCGCAAAATTACCCTTTATTGTTAATCTGCTAACAATCGATTTTATGTTTTTCAACCTAATTCACTTATTTGTAATTCGTCTAAATTTGAGGAGATTAATTCCTTGATCAGCGGGTAAACGCTAGGATTATTTACTGCCACCCCATCCAATGCCTCTACAATGTCAGCAGTGGATATAGAAAACTCATCGGAACCACGCTTGTATATAAAGAAAAAATTAGTGCTAGGATACGAACAAATAAGCAGTGTAATTACACCTGCAATATCACCCATTGGCAAACAATCAATGTTGTTAGGATTAAGGGTGACTTTAAGTGATGTTCCTTGCCCCAAGACCGAATCAATCTGCATACTTCCACCTGTGCGCTCTGCATTTTGCTTTAGCAAAGGAATACCAAGTCCAACTTTGCGGGTAGTACGAGTTGTGGTGTAGGGGTCGGTTACTTGTTTGAGGAACTCAGGGCTCATACCCTTGCCATTATCATTTACGAATAAAGCAAGATAGTCGTTTTTTTTATCAACTTCAATTTTTATTTCAATATTAGTAGCCTGTGCAACCACTGAATTTTGCACAATATCAAGTATATGCAACGATATATCCTTCATTATTTAAGACTTTTATGCTGATATAATTTTTGAAAAAGATTAATCCAAGGCAAGGATTGATTCTTTTAAATCATTAAAAGTTAAACTGCTCATTGTGAGCATGGTTGAAATTGTTCCAATCTGGTCAATCATATGTGCATCGGAACTTCTTACAAACCTCTTTTTTCTAACGAATGGGTTTGACGCCAAAAACTTTTCCTCGGTTGTATGCCTCGATAGTTCAATGGCATCGTAGTTTAAATCGGGAGGAACAAAACCCAACTGACTGGTAATGCTATACTTGGGTCTATCGGCGTGTGCAGGAATAAAAATTCCACCAATACTATGAACAAATGCCTCAACCTCGTTGATACCCTTATTTAGCGCTCCGTGTAGCAAATAATCAATTTCCTGAACTATCTCCTCCTGCTCATTCACAACTACCTGATAGCCAAAAATATCAACATTATTGGGGACTCGTTGAATGTTATCTTCGAGGAATTGCTGTAAAAGTTTGCGTTTGGGTTCATCCTCCACTAAGCACACGCAATGCACCTCCTCGCGGGTGGTAACCTCAGCGCCATAAACAGCAAAAATTCCAACCCTTGAAGCGAGTTCTACTGTTAATGGGCAATGAAGAGTCGAGTTGTGGTCGGTAACTGCGATAATATCTAGCCCCAACGCCTTTGCACGATTCACAATATTAACAGGGCTCATCTCCAAATCGGCACAGGGAGATAAGACACTGTGAATGTGCAAATCGGCACGGTATTGGTTCATTACTTATTCAGTAGCAGGTAAAGTTTACCAGTAATCTCAAAAGCCTGCAAATTGGTTCCAAGAATTGGAATACCCTCATTGTTGCTTTGCTGCAAAGTATTAGCCTCAGGCTCCAAACCCTTTACAAGAATAATTGCAGCTAATTCCTTAAGCGACGCAATTGCCATTACATTTATATGTGTTTGCAAGGTAATCCAAACCATACCAGCATCGGCATTGCCCATAACATCACTCAACAAATCCGATGTATAGCCACCAGCTATTTCCTGATTTAATCCTTCATTTCCTGAAAAAACCTTTAAATCTAAGGCTTTTACAATATCCGCAACTGTCATACAAGTAAACTATTTATTTTGATTAGGCTTTTCGCAATCCTTTAGGAATCGATTATCGCCCCAAATTTTCTTCATAATCTTAAACGAGTGCTCAGGGTTCATCTTGGTCTGCTCCATCACTTTCTGAAGGAAAACGCAGTGCGAAATTGCACCTTCGCCCTGAACAATATCCTCGGCTAACGCCAAGCACGACGGCGCACCACATACTCCACAGTCAATTCCTGGAAGGTAGCACATTATACGGTTTACCCGCTCCATCTTCTTCATGGCCTTAGCCATATCCTCGTCGAGCTTAACCATTGAGCGGGGTTCTACTCTACTCAAATCAATCCTTCCTACTAAAAATTGCTGATACTGTAGCAACTTTGATTGATTAACCTCACCGTGATTAAATTCGGCAAGAGTTTTAGCCCTTTTCCTAAGCAATTCTGCAGTTAAGAATCGATTACTTGCAGCCAGAATTCCTCCTGCACAACTTTCATCGCACGACCTAAGTTCCAAGAAATCGACACCTGCAACTTCATCGTTTTCAATCTTATCGAGGAACTCCATAACATTGTGAATTCCATCTATGGCCATACAACGGCCATTAATGTGCGATGCCTCACCATTTGTCAAAGCCCAAGTAATACTGCGTGGAGTTAACTGGGAATTAAATGTATCCTGGTCTTTACTTACAACCTTCTTCTTAATCTCGTGTAATGTACGGTTGTAGATTAAATCCATGTTAATAACACCTGTAATCTCAGATTTATCCTCTCCAACAGGGCTTTTTATTGCGGCAATTTTCGCAGCACAAGGTGTTACATAAAAAATTCCAACCTCCGACTCGCTAATGCCTTGTTCTTTGTATTTTCCTCGAATATATGATGAAGTCAAGTCTAGCGGTGGGCGTAGAAGCATTATATTACCAACTAACCAAGGAAACTTAACCTGAACAAGTCGAACTATGGCAGGACAAAACGATGATATTATTGGCTTCTTATTCTGATTTTTAACTATGTAATCATTAATTTGAGGAATAAGATACTCAACAGAGTCCTCAACCTCAAACACTTCGGTAAATCCGATATTCTGTAATGCATGAACAACCATTCCTGGGGTAACATCGTCAGGGTATTGCCCTAATAAAACCGAAGGAATTAATGCAACTCTATGCTTAAAGTTAAATATGTTCTGGAAATCGTCCTGCTCAACAATTATGGCACCAGTAGGGCAAACCCTGTAGCACTCACCACAATCGATACAACGATTGCTATGCAAATGAGCTTTTCCACCACTCACCCGCAAGGCCTCAGTAGGGCAAGCCCTCATACAGTGAGCACATCCGATACAAACATCGGTACGAATTTTTAGTGCGTGATGAAAACTAGCCTTTTCCACAGCTAAACTCCTTCCTGATTTACCTTTAAATTTACAAGAATTTCAAGACATGTACCTTTACCTACCTCGCTTGTTATCTTAAATTCATCGGTATTGTCCTTTATATTTGGAAGTCCCATTCCTGCTCCAAAACCCATCTCCCTAACAATAGGCGACGCAGTTGAATAGCCTGGCTGCATAGCCAAATTTATATCAGGAATTCCAGGACCATTATCATCTAACTTAATAATTATCCTCTCAGTATCAATATCAACATAAATTACTCCATTAAAAGCATGTGCAGCAATATTAACCTCCCCTTCGTACAGAGCCACAACAATCCTCTTGATAACGCTAGAGTCCACGTTAAGCTGCTTTAAAATCTTCTTAACCTGACTCGA
>CAZTVY010000255.1:0-4415 GCA_964617235.1 uncultured Rikenellaceae bacterium
GCAGTTTAACTCCCGAAATCCGTAACCGGGGTATTTTTGATGTGGCTGTTTACAGTTCAAACCTAAAGGTTGAGGGTTTTTTTAAATCACCCAAAATTGAAACCGCTGAGAGTATTCAAATTGATTGGAATGGAGCATTTCTAACAATTGGAATTTCCGATTTACGAGGAATTAAGGAGGCCATTAACTTTAAGTGGAACGATAAGGATATGGCATGTGAACCAGGTGTTAAAATTAGCCATATTGTAAAATCGGGTGTTACAGTTAATAATCCATTGCAGGCGAATGCAGAGGTAGGAGAGTACCGCTTTTCGTTCAATATTGCGCTGAACGGTTCTAGGAGTGTTAGTTTTGTCCCTGTAGGACGCGAAACCAACGTGCATATTGAGTCGCCTTGGGGTAAACCAAGTTTCGAGGGTGCCTTTTTACCATTCGATAGGACTATAACAGAAAACAACTTTAATGCATCGTGGAAGGTTTTGGAGTTGAACAGGAACTACCCTCAAAAATGGATTGATAGCGACCTTGATTTGGACGAATCGGCTTTTGGAGTTGCATTACTACTGCCAGTGGAGACCTATCAAATTACAGAGCGCTCCATGAAGTATGCAATTCTATTTATTGCGCTAACCTTTACCGTATTTTTCTTTGTTGAGGTGATGCGAAAGTTGAGGGTTCATCCAATTCAGTATGTACTTGTTGGTTTTGGCTTAGTTCTATTCTACCTACTGTTACTATCGCTTTCGGAACAAATGAGTTTTGGTTTGGCTTATATAATTGCCAGTTTCGGAATTTTGGTTATGATAACCAGTTACGCTCACAGTATCTTTAAGAACAATAGGTTAACTGTTATTCTAGCAGGTATACTGGTTTTGCTTTATGGATTCCTTTATATACTTCTCCAACTCCAAGATTATGCTTTGCTCATGGGTAGCGTTGGATTATTTATAATTCTGGCCACCGTGATGTACCTATCTAGAAAGATAAATTGGTATGCGCTGGGTGGAGGAAAGGACGAAAATGAGTAATTGATAATGTGTAATTTAAAATGTAGAATGAATAGCCCTAAAGGGGCGCAGGCATTAGCCCCGAGTTTTAACTCGGGGTTTTAATGCGAAGCATTAAAAGCGATGCAAGCAAAATATCTGATTGAAAAGATTAAAAATGTTTGCATCGCAAAGTTGGAATATGGTATGGAACAGAACCTTTATATTTTGGGAGATAAATTAAAACGCATAAATGCAAATAGCCCCGAGTTTAAACTCGGGGCTAAAATTCAAATACTATTTATCCTTGTATTTATTAAACGCATTCGAGAAAGCATCGCGGAGCGAGTTAGAGGCTTGTTCAAATCCATTCTTTATTTCCTCCCACGACTCGTTACTGGTATTAGATAACTCATCGAGTTTTACTTTTAGTCTTTCGCCCTCAGCCTTCATTTGCTGAATAGTTTCTTCCATTGTATCGGAAAAATCTTTGCTGGCTGTTTTAGCCTTTTCTTCCAACGAGTTGATACCCTTAAATATCTCATCGATTGTTTCGTGAGCCTTATTCTGGTAATTATTACGATTTTGTTCCATAGTTCAATTGATTTTAATTCAATAAAGGTAGCTGAATTTTGAAATTACTTCCAAATCCTTCTTCGCTTTCTACCCAAATTTTTCCACCGTGTTTTTCCACAAAATCTTTACAGAGTAATAATCCAAGTCCTGTTCCCTTTTCATTGTCGGTTCCGACTGTGCTATGCGGATTGCTATTATTCCATAGTTTTTCCTGGTCGGTTTTACTTATACCGATTCCATTGTCGGCAATGGCAATCACTACTTTACTATCGTCTAGGTGAGTATCGATAGTTATTTCCCCATCTTTTCGGGTGAATTTTATTGCATTCGAAACAAGGTTTCGAATAACAGTCTTTAGCATATTGCCATCGGCAATAATCTGGAAATTATCGGGAACACTGAGTTTTATTGTTATGTTTTTTCGTTGTGCGTTGGTTTTTGTTTCGGAGTAAATAGATGCAATTAACTCCGATAAGTTGATATTACTTGGCTCAAACGGCAATTTTCCAGCCTGTGATTTTGACCAAAGAAGCAACTCGTCGAGCATTAAATAGGTTCTTTCGGAGGTCTGCTTAATAATATCAAGGTAGTATTTGATTAAATCATCATCATAGTTTTTGAAATTTCGGATTAGTAAATCAGAGAATCCAAGCAGAACATTGAAAGGGTTACGTAAATCGTGCGCCAATATCTGCATAAATCTATCCTTATCGGCATTGAGCTGTTTTAGCTCCTCGGAGTTTTGTTTAAGTTGGATTTCGGATTTCTTAAGTTTAGAAATATCGCTGGATATAATGATGATTTCGTTCTCGTTAAGCTGGGCACATCGCGCATGGAAATACTTTAGTTCATCCCTGAATACTTCATATTCGAACTCGTAGGAGTTTTTATGCAGGGTTTTGTTTATTGCTTTCTGAATTTTATCGGCCAAGGGTTTGTCTAGCACTTCATATATCGATTTTCCAATAAACTTGCTGGGTTCAATAAAAAGTTGATGTGTTTTGTTGGTTTGGTAGAAATTTACAAATATGCCATCACGGTTAAAATGGAACAAAAGGTCGGGTATAGTTTCAACCACAGTATTCAATTTCATACGACTTTCCAGTAAGGCAATTTCTGCTAATTTGCGTTTTGTAATGTCCCTGGTAATTCCTTGAAATCCTATGGCATTGCCTTGATTATCGCGAATAAATGATAGGTGAGTTGAAACATATATTTTGCTCCCATCCTTTTTAAAAAGTTCAACCTCAATAATTCGGGTTCGCTTTTTATCTATATTCGGATTCTTCTCCTTTTCAAGTTCTTCGGTTAAAGCCGATTTAATTAGTCGGAGAGAGTCTATCGGATGTTTACGTTCAATCTTTTTGTTGATATAGGCCTCGGGCGTTTCGCCGGTGAGTTTGAATATGGATGGACTTACATATTTGGTGTTTAAATCCATATCGGTGGTAAAAACCACATCGCTGATATTATCGGTAATGCAGCGAAGTTGGTTTTCGTTGATAATTAGAGCTTTTTCAGCAATGCTTCTTCTGAGCGTAAGTGCAACTAAATGCGAGTAGGATTTTAGCAATTCGTTGCTGGGTAACTTCTGACTTTTCTTAAAGGCCAGCATTGTTGTGCCGTATAGTTTGCCCGATACAATTAGTGCTAGTACGTATATATCGCTGATACCAGTTAACTTTTTAAGCATTTGGTTGGTCGATTCTGGTATTGCTCCGAATGTAACCTCAGTAAATGAATCCAACAATTCAATTTTATTGCTAGTAATTCGTTTATATGCTTCAGGTGAAACAGGAGAAGTGGTATTAAGAATTTTTTCGCCACCAATTTTAATTGCCGATTTAAGAATTACCCCATCGGCCTCAATGCTTTTAACAATGAGAACTTTCTGGATTTTGTCGTACTCACAAAATACTGCAAGTTTAGCATCGGTATGTTGCGTGATTTCCTTTAGAATTGAAGGGATAAAATCGTTCTCGGGAGAAAAGTCGGCAAGTTTAAGCGATAGCTTATTGATAAACGATATATCGTTATTTCTTTGAGAAATTTCACCTAAGAGTTTTTCCTCATTATCGAAACCCTTATTTAAAATGCTGATTATATTGTAAATTCCATAGGTGTAACCAACTATAAGCATGGTTAGGAAAAAGATATTCCTTTGGATGTAAGTGTTTTCAGTCAAAAAAGAAATTGCAACAATAAATGCAACAATAGTTGCACCAACGAAAACAGAATGTTTTTTACCCAGAATAAAACCCGAGATTGGAAGTAAAACGCTTGTAATTATAATGGTCCGTAGTGCGGTAAACTCATTAAATTCAGTGAAGAAAGTTTCAAGCACCCAACTCATTATTACATTTAGCAACAATGAGTATATAATGATTGTAAAAGTCTTTTTGGTAGATAACTTTGATAATCTATTCAGAACTAATCCTGAAATAACCAAACTAATAAAAACGATATTTATTGATAGATTAACAATAGAGTTACCATAGGTAACAATATCAACAACATTCCCTAATGCCGAAAAAAAGGATAGAATGTAGAGTAACTTTTTTCTATCGCTTAAATTAAATACATCCTGCTCCATAATCAACACGCTTAAACATCATCTCAATGTATTATCAAAGTAAAAACCGATGGGAAATTATGGGAAAGAGGGTATCAATACATATACTTTAACTGATAAACGGGAATAAAGTTACAAAAGTGTTTTTTATCAATATTTTGTTAAGTGATTTATTCTTATTGATTTAAGTTATGTTTGGATGCGTTTTTAGAATAAATTAACAAAAAAGATTACGAGATTAGATGAAATGATTAAAAAGAAAGGGTGTTTCAGTATTTCGA
>CAZTVY010000256.1:0-4413 GCA_964617235.1 uncultured Rikenellaceae bacterium
AGTATTTACTATTTTATATGTTGTATCATTATAGTTTCAATCCTTATTTTAGTGGAAAATAGGCGTTAGTATCAGCACCTTCAACATTTTCGCAATTTCCTTCATTTTGTTTCAATCCTTATTTTAGTGGAAAATAGGCGTTAGTCAATTTTTTAATTATTCATCAAATTTTCTATCAGCGTTTCAATCCTTATTTTAGTGGAAAATAGGCGTTAGTACGAAAAAGCAAAAAAAGAATTAGAGCAACTTATTTGTTTCAATCCTTATTTTAGTGGAAAATAGGCGTTAGTACACCGGCCATATACCATGACGCCGCCGTTTGACATTGTTTCAATCCTTATTTTAGTGGAAAATAGGCGTTAGTGCTTTACGAAGAATTTATAAAGTTTTCAGGTTGCGCGTTTCAATCCTTATTTTAGTGGAAAATAGGCGTTAGTTTTTTGTGTCAAGTGTGGTAAAATCGGCGCTTAGCTGTTTCAATCCTTATTTTAGTGGAAAATAGGCGTTAGTAATGCGAAGATATATCAGGATTTAATATCTATATGTTGTTTCAATCCTTATTTTAGTGGAAAATAGGCGTTAGTTTAATCGGCGCTTTAAGCTAAATAACGATTAAATATCGTTTCAATCCTTATTTTAGTGGAAAATAGGCGTTAGTTGCTTATTCAAATATTGATAACAGTCAAGTCGTTTTGTTTCAATCCTTATTTTAGTGGAAAATAGGCGTTAGTTTCTTCCTTTGTAATTTGGAAATGATTTATTAATTAGTTTCAATCCTTATTTTAGTGGAAAATAGGCGTTAGTTACCTGTTGATGTCTGTTTTGCAAGAACTGTTCCTGCGTTTCAATCCTTATTTTAGTGGAAAATAGGCGTTAGTTTTTTGCTAATTTTTTATATCCTGTAACTGATTGGCGTTTCAATCCTTATTTTAGTGGAAAATAGGCGTTAGTCTGGGATTTCTTCTGGTTTTACTTTCTTTTTCTTTTTGTTTCAATCCTTATTTTAGTGGAAAATAGGCGTTAGTAAGAGGTTTTCAGCTCGGAAGTATCCGAAGCCCATTGTTTCAATCCTTATTTTAGTGGAAAATAGGCGTTAGTAACTAAATCTATTTTATCATATTTATTTGTATTTTGTTTCAATCCTTATTTTAGTGGAAAATAGGCGTTAGTCCTCAGTTTTTATCAGCATTACTGCAACTTGATTATGAGTTTCAATCCTTATTTTAGTGGAAAATAGGCGTTAGTGTCTAATCAAGATATTTTAGATGCTCTCGATAATTGTTTCAATCCTTATTTTAGTGGAAAATAGGCGTTAGTCCGGAATAAAGATTATCGCTCCTGACGGTTCGCCGTGTTTCAATCCTTATTTTAGTGGAAAATAGGCGTTAGTCCATCTCTTAAAGCATAATCACGAACTGGAAAAGTAGTTTCAATCCTTATTTTAGTGGAAAATAGGCGTTAGTACTATTCCCACCAATACAATTACCATTAACATCTTTGTTTCAATCCTTATTTTAGTGGAAAATAGGCGTTAGTTTTGCTAATATTTAGAGTGAGGTGTTGTTTATGAATTGTTTCAATCCTTATTTTAGTGGAAAATAGGCGTTAGTTAGTGCAATGAATTTTCAAATCGGCGATAAAATGTAGTTTCAATCCTTATTTTAGTGGAAAATAGGCGTTAGTTTGATTTGAAGCGCGGCGATCCGGCATACGAAAAACTGTTTCAATCCTTATTTTAGTGGAAAATAGGCGTTAGTGGGCAAAAAGCGGATATGGTTTTTACCGATCCACCATAGTTTCAATCCTTATTTTAGTGGAAAATAGGCGTTAGTACATTACGCCTATTGTCCAGAAGTTAGAATTATTGTGTTTCAATCCTTATTTTAGTGGAAAATAGGCGTTAGTCGAAAGAAACGTGGAACTTGCTAACGCCAATATGACGTTTCAATCCTTATTTTAGTGGAAAATAGGCGTTAGTAAAGAAACACCTAATACATGGGAAGTTTTAGAAAAATGTTTCAATCCTTATTTTAGTGGAAAATAGGCGTTAGTCCGGCGAATCATTTCTTTCTTCAAGTAGAAACGGAAAGTTTCAATCCTTATTTTAGTGGAAAATAGGCGTTAGTACAATAAATACAATGTTAAACCAAGAAAATGTTAAATGTTTCAATCCTTATTTTAGTGGAAAATAGGCGTTAGTGCGACCGAAAACACGGCCTCGCCAATGCACTTGAAAGTTTCAATCCTTATTTTAGTGGAAAATAGGCGTTAGTCGTGTTCAGCGTTAATGTTTATTTATACTACACGAGGTTTCAATCCTTATTTTAGTGGAAAATAGGCGTTAGTCAAGTTATGCTGCCAAAAAAAACTATATAAGGTTAAAGTTTCAATCCTTATTTTAGTGGAAAATAGGCGTTAGTATTCGGGAAAATTGGTTTTTTACGGGGCTTTATAGAGTTTCAATCCTTATTTTAGTGGAAAATAGGCGTTAGTTTTTTATTTCTCAAATAATTTTACAGGAGAGTGTCTGTTTCAATCCTTATTTTAGTGGAAAATAGGCGTTAGTACGGGTTACGGGTTAATTACCCGAAGTCCCTAGCCAAGTTTCAATCCTTATTTTAGTGGAAAATAGGCGTTAGTTCTCGACTAACTCCTTGCCCCCATAGGCTCGAAGGGAAGTTTCAATCCTTATTTTAGTGGAAAATAGGCGTTAGTTTCGGGAAAATTGGTTTTTTACGGGGCTTTATAGAGTTTCAATCCTTATTTTAGTGGAAAATAGGCGTTAGTTGCGTTAATCGTTTTTTGATATTGGTTATATTAACCAATGTTTCAATCCTTATTTTAGTGGAAAATAGGCGTTAGTTTCGTTGGAACGTGGTCGTTCGCTAGCCTCTCTCGACGTTTCAATCCTTATTTTAGTGGAAAATAGGCGTTAGTATGTCAATACCAAATTGCAAAAAAAGCGTTATTAGAGTTTCAATCCTTATTTTAGTGGAAAATAGGCGTTAGTACAAAAATTTTTGCTGTAATTTTAAAGTGTTTTTTCGTGTTTCAATCCTTATTTTAGTGGAAAATAGGCGTTAGTCGATTAACGCCGGATTAACTCCGGCGGATATTATTAGTTTCAATCCTTATTTTAGTGGAAAATAGGCGTTAGTGGTATCAATATTGACGTAAAAAAACTTGAAATAGTGTTTCAATCCTTATTTTAGTGGAAAATAGGCGTTAGTTCAAAAAAATTTAAGAGTATACGGCGAAAAAATAGGTTTCAATCCTTATTTTAGTGGAAAATAGGCGTTAGTACAACTACTCATACCATAACTCAAAAAACTTTAATGTGTTTCAATCCTTATTTTAGTGGAAAATAGGCGTTAGTAAAGTGATACCATAGAATGGTATTACTATCGTATTGGTTTCAATCCTTATTTTAGTGGAAAATAGGCGTTAGTAATTCGGGAAAATTAGTTTTTTACGGGGCTTTATAGAGTTTCAATCCTTATTTTAGTGGAAAATAGGCGTTAGTGATGGCGGCAGTAAACAAGATTAAATTAGTCGAATATTGTTTCAATCCTTATTTTAGTGGAAAATAGGCGTTAGTCAATGTTTCTAGCCGGCGTCGTAAGATAATATAACATGTTTCAATCCTTATTTTAGTGGAAAATAGGCGTTAGTCCGGTTCCCATATAGGGCCGTCGAAGCTTTCCACGGAGTTTCAATCCTTATTTTAGTGGAAAATAGGCGTTAGTTCCGCGGTTATTTGCGCTTCATCGCCCTGAAATTCGTGTTTCAATCCTTATTTTAGTGGAAAATAGGCGTTAGTTTTCTTCACGTTCAATTTCTTTTTTTATCATTCTATCGTTTCAATCCTTATTTTAGTGGAAAATAGGCGTTAGTCGCTTTATCATCTTTCTTGGAATGCTCAACGCTATCAGTTTCAATCCTTATTTTAGTGGAAAATAGGCGTTAGTCTTAACGCGCCATGTGCAATCGCGGTAACTTTCGTTGTTTCAATCCTTATTTTAGTGGAAAATAGGCGTTAGTCCGGTATATCCTTTGAAAGCTTTAAGGCGTGTTCAAGTTTCAATCCTTATTTTAGTGGAAAATAGGCGTTAGTTTTTTATTGATGAAATTAATGAAATCTATTTAGCTGTTTCAATCCTTATTTTAGTGGAAAATAGGCGTTAGTACGACTTCAACCGCTCCCGATTTTCGGTCGAGTCGGTTTCAATCCTTATTTTAGTGGAAAATAGGCGTTAGTATTACAAGTTGTAATATTCTGACACTCTAATATTACGTTTCAATCCTTATTTTAGTGGAAAATAGGCGTTAGTATATAAACATCATGGCATAAATCTAAATAATCCATAGTTTCAATCCTTATTTTAGTGGAAAATAGGCGTTAGTTCGCTTGCT
>CAZTVY010000257.1:0-2080 GCA_964617235.1 uncultured Rikenellaceae bacterium
TTGATTGAAGATTAAATATCTATCCCAAATTTTATCAATAGTGAATAAAGGATAAGATTTCAAAATCTTATTTATATCTTTGCACATCAATTAATAAATGATTTAAACATGGCAAATAAGAAAAACCTTAAGAAAGATGTTGACTTTCTTGTAAGCGAAGTAGTTAGCGATTGCTATACTTTTATGCTAATTCACGGTGATAAAAATCAGGATAAAGCACTTGCTATTATCGAAACTATGCTTGAGAAACGCAACGAGTTAATTTCTAGAATCAACAATCCTGAAAATAAGCACGATGCTAAAGCCGTTAAGGCTCACTATAAGGCAATTCAAGAGGATTTAATGGTTGCTGTTGACGATTGTTTTACTAAACTTAGCGAGATTACTAAGTAATAAAGAGTTTTATTTATATAAGAAACCCAGGGTAACCCTCTGGGTTTTTGCATTTATTCAACTTCAATATCGTATTTGCTTAAAAGTCCAATAATACCTTGAACGGAGAATTTCGCTTTTTTGATTTGATTTAACTCAGGGTCAAAGCTATAATTGAAAGCAGTTCTATAATCAGCCTTTTCAAGGTTTGTATTTTCGAATATTGCTCCTTGCAGATTGCAATTGTCAAACTTTACAGTCGATAGATTTGCTTCGGTAAAATCAACCTCTTGTAGGTTTGAATTAACAAATTGTGTTGATTTTAGTTTGAGTTTATAGAAGGATGAAAAGTTAAGAATGCACGTGTCAAAACTTACTGAGAAAATAATGTTGTTACAACTATTAAAATGCAATCCTAGCATTTTACAGTTCTTAAACTTAACATCTTTGAACGATGCTTTATTGATATTGGCCATGCTAATATTGCATCCCGTAAACTCGCATTCAGCAAAGTTAATTCCTGAAATATCAGCCTTTTCGAAGTTACAATTAACAAAATTGCAGCATTCATAGTCTCCTTTTTGCAGTGGAGTAGGAGTGAAGTCTTGCTTTTCGAAGGATTTGTCCGCTATGAATAATCGTTCCATCTATTTTTTGTTTTTTATCTGCAAGCCATAAAGGAAATTTCGTAGAATTTGGTCGTTACAGGGTCGGTATTGTGGCTGATTTGGGTTTCGGAAAAAAGCGCTTAGTTCATGCTTGCTAATTTTCATACCAGCCAGCTCTAATATGGCAAGTATTTCTTCATCCTTAAGGTTGAGCGCAATGCGAAGTTTCCTGAAAATAGTGTTGTTGTTTAAACGCTCTTCGGCAACAAGTTCCACTCCATCCTTCTTGCCTCTATTATTCACAATTAGACCGTTGAGGAAAATTGCTAGTTGATTATCGGTAATTTTTACAAAATCGGGATTGTCATCTTTTTTTAACCAATCGCTAATTTCTGCACGTGTTACAGTTTGCCCACCAAGGGCAAAAAGTTCTATCATTTTAGAATCATTAAAATCGAAAATGAATCTTAATCTCCGGATAATATCGTTTTGTGTAATCATATTCTTATTTTGATGCGAAAGTAATCCTTATTTTTTACTTCTCCACATCGGCATCAACACTTATGCTAATACCAATTGGCGCGGTTTTCCATTCACCCTGACTTGTTTTTCTGTAGTATGTCCGTTCCTTTAGTCCTGCACAAAAATAAAGCCGACCATCACCCAAATTTTTAACATGCTCGATTGTAACAAGGAAATCTCCCTCCATCACCACGTTATATTTCTCTAAATCTATCCGAACGGTTTCTTTAACGTCATTCTTGGCAAGACTCAGGTATATTGGACTTTCAAGAACATTCTCAAATGCTAAGGGTCCAATAACTTTGTAAATGTTAAGACGGTAAAAAAGAGAATCGTATGAGCAAACCGAAAAGTTTAAGTTAACGCTTTTGACCTTTGCAGTTTTTTTAACTTTCATAATTATGCCCATCTCGTATCCCAGAAGATTATTCTCAAATCCTGCTGATGCCATTTTTGAACGGGTCGAAATTCCTAACGTTTTTGGCTTAAAAATTCTAGGCTTTACAACCACTGGTTTTATCTCATAAACCTTTTCTTGTAAATTTACCTTAACATTGCCTCTTCTGAGTTCGGAAACC
>CAZTVY010000257.1:2096-4413 GCA_964617235.1 uncultured Rikenellaceae bacterium
CTTAACCTGTTTTGGGAAATAACCAATACTAGAAAAAAGTAAAGAGTCGTTATTGAACTGCGAGTTTATATCTATGCTGAATTTTCCCTGAAAATCGGAAACGGTTCCAATATCCTTACCCACAATTCCAATATTGGTGTACTCAATGATTTCGCCATTTTTATCGTTAACTACAACACCAGAAATTACTTGGCCAATAGCTAGGTTGAAGTTCAAAAGGAAGAAAAGTACAAGGAGCCTGCTCATATTAAGTTGAATGATAGTTAAACAATATACTAATATACTACAACTATCAACATGAACTATTGCATTGCGTTGATTTAATATATTTTAAGTTATGACTCGGTTATCCTATCCTTGTTCCATCCTTCACCTCTCGCTCTGGATGGAGCAAAATAACCTCCTTGTTTTCAGCAACAGCACCCAGTATTAAGCATTCGCTCATGAAGTTTGCAATCTGCTTTGGTGGAAAGTTAATTACAGCAACTACCTGTTTGCCTATAATTTCATCAGGGTTATATAGCTTTGTAATCTGCGCCGATGATTTCAACGTTCCATATTCACCAAAATCGACAGTAATTTTATATGCTGGATTGCGAACTTCCTTGAAAATTTCGACACTCAAAACTGTGCCAACCCTCATTTCAACCTTTTGGAATTCGTCCCATTTTAGGGTAGAGATACTAGATTCAATCATAGAACGCTCAACTGCATTAAGATGTGTGTTTTTCTATCAAACTTATCAACTGTTCCTCATTAAAAGGTTTAGATATATAGTCAATAAAACCTAAACTTAATGCTCGCTCTTTATCCTCGGCCATTGCAAACGCTGTTTGTGCAATAATTTTAATTGATGGTCTAAATTTAAAAATCTCTTGTGCTGCTTCTAATCCATTCATTATAGGCATTTTAATGTCCATTAGCACAAGGTCTATATTGCTATTTTGACGACAAATTTCAACAGCCTGCAGTCCATTTCTAGCGTAGAGGGTTTCAATTTGAGTTTTTTTGAGAAGTTCTTTTATGAATAGATAGTTGAACTCTTCATCTTCGGCAACTAGGATAGTTTTATTTGATTTTAACGATTCGAATGAACTGTCCAGAGTATTGATTATAACCTTTTCCTCCATTGGATTATATGGAATTGAAAGGCGGAATGTAGCACCTTTTTCAATTTCTGAACAAACCCAGATTCTGCCATTTAGAAGTTTTGCGTTTCCTTTGCAAATGGCTAATCCCAAGCCTGTTCCTCCATATTGTCGGGTAATTTCAACCTCTGCTTGAGTAAATCTGTCGAATATTTTTTCTTGGAGAATTGGCTCAATGCCAATACCACTATCCTGCACATAAAATTCAATTTCATCACCTTTAAGGGCGTAACCAACAGTTATATGGCCGTTCTTAGTAAATTTTATAGCGTTATTGGTAAGGTTATTAAGAACCTGTCGGAGTTTAGTCTTGTCGGTAATTATAATACATTTATTGTTCGGTAACTCTTTTACAACTTTAAAGGTTACATTCTGTTTTACCAATGGAGAAAAGGATTGGTAGAGCTCATCTAGCATGCTATTTAAGTTTACAGACTCTAAGTTGGCGGTTATATTTCCCGATTCAATTAACGATATGTCCAATACATCGTTTACAATGCTTAATAGTTGATTTGAACTGTTTATTATTATATTGACATACGATTGCTTCTGCTCTTCGTTCAGATTATCACGATTAAGGAGTTGTGCAAATCCAATTATACCATTCATTGGTGTCCTTATTTCATGTGATATATTCTGCAAAAAGGCTGTTTTAAGTTTATCGCTCTCCTTGGCCTTAAGTTCAGCGTTTCTAATCTTTATTAGATGCTTTTTTAGGTAAACGTAAAAAAGAATTGCTGTTATTGCAACGTAAAACCATCCTTTGTAAGTTTGTGCTTGTGTTAGTATATCCGTATCGTTAATAAATGCATGGATTAATTTGTCGGAAAAGAGTATCCATAAACCACCAAGTAATAGATAGATAATAACAATCTGGTACTCAAACTTAAGTTTTCGAATCATGTTATCTTTGTTTACATCATTTTCAAAGTTAACTCAATATCAAAAAAAGTAATTTTATTTAACATCGAATTTTACATTTTTTGTATTGATATTCAACAACTCAAAGTTTAAATGGTTGTATTGTGAAGTTGAATCCTTTATAATGTCTAATAACATTTATTAATTTAAATCTATTTAAGATTATATTAAAGAATTCTAGTTTGATAGGAATGTACCTTTGCACAACAAAAAAACATTAAACATGGATAAAAGATTAGTTGAGCCCA
>CAZTVY010000258.1:0-4386 GCA_964617235.1 uncultured Rikenellaceae bacterium
CTATAATAACACAAAACGGATAACCAATACTCCAGAACAGGAGCGCTCGGTTAGCTTTAGTCCTGATGGTAAAAAGTTACTTTATGCATCGGAACGCAATGGTAGCTGGAATATCTACCAAACATCAGTTTTTTCGGCAGATGAGCCTAATTTTGCCCTATCAACCCTACTTAAAGAAGAACCTGTTGTTACTATTCCTGAAGAAACATTTCAACCAGCATACTCGCCCGACGGCAAAGAGGTTGCTTTCCTAAAAGAGCGCACAACGCTTTGCGTCATGAATCTAGAGTCGAAACAAATTCGGACCATTCTCGATGGCAGGTATAACTACTCCTACTCCGACGGCGACCAATGGTACCAATGGTCTCCCGATGGTAAATGGTTCGTAGTTAGTTTTATGGAGTTACCCTCGTGGCCCGATTCCGATGTTGCCCTAGTTAAGGCCGACGGTTCAGGCCAATTTTTCAACCTCACAAAGAGTGGTTACGACGATAGCAACCCAAAATGGATGATGGATGGCAAAGCAATTGTTTGGTTCAACGATAAAATGGGTATGCGTAGCCACGGTTCGTGGGGCTCGCAGTTCGATGCTTATGCAATGTTCTTAACTCAGGAATCATTCGAAGAATTCAACCTCAGTAAACTTGAATGGGAGTTATTAAAGGAGAAACGCAAAAAAGATAAAGAAAAGGCTAAAGAGGATACTAAGGAAAAGGAAAAATCCGATAAGAAGGACAAGAAAGAAACACCAAAGGATAAAGGTATTGAGCCGTTAAAAATTGATATCAACAATATTGATGATAGAAAAGTAAAACTTACCATAAACTCATCGGCTTTATCCGACGCAATTTTGGTTCCCGATGGCGACAAACTTTACTACTTAAGCCGCTTTGAGAAAGGTCACGACCTTTGGGTCACTAACCTAAAGGATAATGAAACCAAACTCCTAGTAAAAATTGATGGCTACGCAGGTAATCTATCCATTGATAAAGAACAAAAAAATCTGTTCTTGCTTTCAAGTGGCTCAATAATGAAAGTTGAAATTTCAAGCAATAAACTAACCACCATAAAGTTTAATGCCGAGTTTAGCGTAAACTACCCAAAGGAGCGCGAATATATGTTTGAACATATGTGGCGTCAGGTCGATAAGAAGTTTTACGACCCAAATCTCCATGGAATCGATTGGAAATTCTACAAAAGCGAATATTCAAGATTTCTACCTCACATCAACAATAACTTCGATTACGCTGAAATGATGAGCGAACTGCTTGGAGAACTCAACGGCTCACATACTGGTTGCCGATATAGATCAAACCCTGATAATGCTGACCAAACCGCAGCTCTAGGAGTTTTTTACGATTTAAACTACTCTGGCAATGGAATGAAAATAGCGGAGGTCATAGATAAATCTCCACTGATTAACTCTAAAGGCAAAGTTAAGTCTGGTGTAATTATCGAAAAGATTGATGGCGTTGATATATCCGCTAACTCAAACTACTTTGGCTTATTGAACCGCAAAGCAGGTAAACTCGTGTCTATTGAATTCTATAACCCTGTTAACGGTGAACGCTGGGCAGAATCCGTTAAGCCAATTAACCGCTGGGATGAGTCAGAATTAATATACAAGAACTGGATAAAGAAACGCAACGATGAAGTTGAGCGCCTATCGAATGGCAAAATTGGTTATGTTCACATTAGGGGAATGAACTCGCAAAGTTTCCGCGAGGTTTACTCCGATTTACTTGGCAAACACAGAGGAAAAGAGGCTATTATAGTTGATACTCGTTTTAACGGTGGAGGTTGGCTTCACGATGATTTGGCAACCTTGCTAAGTGGCAAAAAGTATGTTGATTTCACACCACGTGGCCAGCATATTGGAGCCGAGCCTATTGCCAAATGGTACAAACCTTCGGTTGTGCTTGTTGGCGAAGGCAACTACTCGGACGCTCATGGATTCCCATACGTTTATAAGACCTTAAAAATTGGAAAATTAATTGGAATGCCTGTTCCTGGTACAATGACTGCTGTTTGGTGGGAAACCCAGGTTGACCCAACTCTTGTATTTGGAATTCCACAGATGGGTGTAAGAGATTTGAATGGAAAATATTTAGAGAATCAACAATTGAATCCAGATATTCAGGTTCCAATTAAACCAGAAGATGCTGCAACTGGTATAGATAATCAAATTAAAGCAGCAGTTGAAGAGTTATTAAAGCAAGTTCAAAATAAATAATAATAAAATAAATTATGGAGCATAGGTTAATTGCCTATGCTTTCATTTTTTATTAATAAATTTTATCAAAAGAGACCCTGCATATTGATAAAAATCATATTTTTGTTGTGAACAAACTAACTTAATTAACTGAACTATGAAAAAATTAGCTTATTTTCTAATGGCTGCTGCTATTGTTTCTATGGTTGCTTGTAAATCTGCTCCAAAACAAGAAGAAGCTACTGAAGCTGAACCTGCAACAGAGCAAGTTGACACTACTCAAATTGAAGACGTTGAAACTACTACTGCAGACACAACAAAAACAATAGAACAAAAGTAACAAAAAACACCCAAATTTTGGGTGTTTTTTTATTTCATTTATCTCTCATCTTACTGCTTTTCAGATCTAATTCCAATACTTAATTCATCTAATTGCTCCTGACGAATTGTAGAGGGTGAATCAATCATAACATCGCGAGCGGCATTGTTCTTTGGAAATGCAATGTAATCCCTTATTGAATCAGAACCACCAAACAGCGAACATAACCTATCAAACCCGAATGCAATACCTCCGTGTGGCGGTGCACCATATTTAAATGCATTTAGTAAAAATCCAAATTGTTTTTCGGCTTCCTCAGGAGTAAATCCTAACGTCTCAAACATCTTCTGCTGAAGGGATTTATCGAAAATTCGAATAGAACCACCACCAATCTCAACACCATTAATAACCAAATCGTATGCATTTGCACGAATGGCCGCTGGGTTTGAATCAAATAATACTATATCTTCTGGGTTTGGAGATGTAAATGGATGGTGCATTGCGAAGAAACGTTTAGAGTCCTCATCCCATTCCAATAGAGGAAAATCTACGACCCAAAGTGGCATGTATGTGTCTTTTGACCTTAATCCTAGTTTTGTTCCCATTTCCAGCCTCAACTCACAAAGTGCAGATAGAGTTTTTTTAGACCCTCCTGCAAGGATAAGAATTAAATCACCAGGTTTTGCGCACATCAACTCTGCAATCCTCATTAGATCCTCTGGTGAGTAGAACTTATCAACTGACGATTTAACAACTCCATCCTCGCCGTATCGTGCATAAACCAATCCGCTGGCTCCAATTTGAGGACGCTTTACAAAATCGGTTAATTCATCAAGCTGCTTACGGGTATAATTTGCACAACCTGTGGCGCAAATACCTCCAACATACTCAGCATTATCAAACACTCCGAAACCTTTTCCTTTAACTATTGAGGTTAACTCAACGAAAGGCATTCCAAACCGTAAATCGGGCTTATCGGAGCCATACTTGCTCATAGCCTCCTGGTAGGACATTCGAAGGAATGGCTCTTTAAAATCAATTCCCTTTACTTTACTAAAAAGATGCTTTGTTAAACCCTCAAAAGTATTAAGTATATCGTCACGCTCCACAAACGACATTTCACAGTCAATTTGTGTAAACTCTGGCTGTCGGTCGGCTCTTAAGTCCTCATCCCTAAAGCACTTTACAATCTGAAAATATCTGTCGAAACCAGCAACCATAAGCAACTGCTTAAATGTTTGAGGCGATTGAGGTAGTGCATAAAACTCGCCATGATGAATCCTTGATGGTACTACAAAATCGCGTGCACCTTCGGGTGTCGACTTAATTAGAAATGGTGTTTCAACCTCGAGAAAATCCTTACTATCAAGGTAGCGGCGAACCTCCTGCGCCATTTGATGACGAAGTATCAGCGCATTCTTAACAGGGTTTCTCCTTAAATCCAAATAGCGATATTTCATCCGGAGCTCATCACCTCCATCGGTTTCGTCTTCAATAGTAAATGGAGGTAATTCCGACACGTTTAGGATTTTTATATCCTTTGCATGCACCTCTATTTCGCCTGTAGGAATTTTATTGTTTTTACTAGTACGTTCAATCACCAATCCTTGAATTTGCACAACAAATTCTCTACCCAATCTAGCAATAGTATCTTGAACCGATTTATCGGTATTCTCATCTATAACAACTTGGGTTATGCCATACCTGTCGCGGATATCAACAAAAGTCATTCCGCCCAAATTTCTAATACGCTGTACCCATCCCGAAAGGATTACAGAATTGTTTACATTCCCAATTCTTAGCTCTCCACAATTATGAGTTCTATACATAATATTTGATAGTTTTTTTAACTTGC
>CAZTVY010000259.1:0-4373 GCA_964617235.1 uncultured Rikenellaceae bacterium
TAATAGCCGTTTTATTCTTAATTACGAATTGGTATAGTAAAAGAGAAGGTACTACCTTTTCCAACCTCACTCTCCACCAATAACTTCCCACCTATCTTGGTGATTAATTCTCGGCATATAACTAAGCCCAAACCACTACCCTTCTCGTTTGACGTTCCACGGGTTGATTGAATATTCACAGAATGCAAAAGCGATTCCTTTATATCATCGGACATTCCAACGCCATTATCCTTTATCGAAACCTCAACAAAATCAACTATTAAACCAACACTTACAAGTATTTCCGCATTAGAGTAAGAGTACTTAATTGCATTGGCTATTAGATTCCGAAGAACAGTACTTACAATATTATAATCGGATTGAACAAAAACTTCGGTATTAACGGAATAACTTATGGATATATTTTTTACGCCAGCAATAGGTTGCTGATTCGTTACAACTCTCTCAACTAACTCCCTTAGATTAATCTCCCGAGATTCAACAACCACCTGATTTGCCTGTATTTGCGACCAACTTAAAACCTCATCGAGGATTCTGTTGCTGGACAAGCCAACCTCATAGAGATTTGATATGAGTTGAGCCCTTTTGGACTCCGACAAAATAACGCTCTCATCCTTTAACAATTCAGCCAAGCCAATTACGGATGATATTGGATTCTTCAAATCGTGTGCAAGAATGGAAAACAATTTATCCTTTGTAGAATTTAACTCGTCAATCTCACGTTTCTGCACAGTTAGCACCTTTATAATTCTATTTTTTTGTCGATAGTAGTAAATAAAAACAAATCCAAGAACAACTAGAAGGAACAGGATGAAAGCATAGAGCTTAATGATAGAACGTTGATACTTTATTTGGTTGTTAAGCGATTGCACCTTCTCCTTTCTCAGCAAATCATCTTCCTGTCTTTTTAACTCAAACTTATAGTTTTCGGTTAAATGCGTTATTTTTTCAACAAACAAATTTGTAGTTATACTATCGCCAACGGCACAAGCAAGATTTTTAAAGTGGTAGGCCTTCTTAATATCTCCAAGTTGAGCATAAGAGTAACTAAGCCCATCATTGGCATCTTTCTTTATCTGTAAATCGGCAAAACTCTCGTTAAGTGCAAGGCACTTATTGAAGTAGTTGATAGCTTTCTTGTAATCCTTAACTTTATTGAAGTATAGGCCAAGATGTTTGTATGCTCCAACCAATCCAGTCTGGTCATTTTTATCATTATAAATCTCAATGGCCTTCAAAATATTGGAGTAACAACTATCGTACTCCCCTCTTAAGAATTGAATGTTTCCAATATTTAATAATGAAGTTGCTACACCTGCGGTATAATTGATTTTCTTCCGAAGATTTAATGAGTGATTAAAGTACAACAACGATGAATCCAAGTCCTTTTTATTCCGATAAATTCCACCTAAAATATTGTAAACATAGCTAAGTGTATATTCATCGTTTAGGTTTAGGGATAATTTGAGACTATACTTTCCAAATTCTAAAGCCTTATCGTAGATCTCTAGTCTATTGTAAATATCAGCAACATTATTGTATGCAAAAGCAAGTAATTTCTGATAGTTATTCTGTTTTGATATTTCAATACCCTTAAAGTAGTTGTCCAACGCATGGGCATAATTGCCCTGATTCCTTCTCACAACCCCTACTCTATTGTAAATATCGGCCAATTCATAGTCCAACTCTAGTTTCTTAGCAATTTCTATGGCCTGATAGCCATACTTAAGAGCACTGGCCGTATCGGTGTTTCTGTATTCCCAGCAAAGCAACTTTAACGCTACAACCTTTGAGGAGTCGTCGGGTCTTTCAATTAACTTTAGCAAACCATCAACGGATGTTCCTTGTTGCGAGTAAAGGTTCCCTTTTTGAAATAAAATTAGTACTAAAACGATGATAAACTTTCCAGTTCTTATCAAATTCACTAATGGCATCACATTTTTAAGTATCAGAAATTCAGCACAAAATTAGCATTCTCCGAGTAAACGAAGGGTTATCTACAAAAAAAATAAAATATTATTCAACACATTCCACCCTTACAGCAGAAAGTTTGAAGGGAGCAATTTTACTATAAGGGTCTAGTTCATCACGTGTAAGCCTATTTACCTGAGCTTCGGTAAAATGCCAAGGCATAAACACCTCTCCTTCCAGCACTTCGTCACTAATAATTAGTTTGGTAATTAAGTCACCTCGCTTCGACGTTACTCTCACTTTAGAGTTGTTCTTTAGGCTAGCCTTAATAGCATCAACGGGATTCATTAAAACATAGGACTCGTTGGCAAAATCACGCAATACCTTATTTTTTCTGCTCATTGTGCTTGTATGGTAATGATAAAGAATTCTGCCTGAGTTAAGCATAAAAGGGTATTCGTCGGACACCTTCTCGTTTTGCTCTGCATATTCTACAGGGAAAAGTTTTGCTTTACCAGAGGGAGTATTGAATGTTTCGGTATAAAGGGTGGATGTACCAGGATGCTCAGGCGTTGGACACGGCCACTGAATACCTTGAGCCTCAAGCCGCTTATGTGAAATACCTTCCATTATTGGAGTTACTCGTGCTAATTCGTCAAATATTTCAGATTCATCGCGATAGTTAGGCATAGGATGCCCCATACGCGCTGCAATTTCATGAATTATCCTCCAATCCTCCCTTGCATCTCCGGGGCAAGCAACTGCCTTCCGCACCCTTAGCACACGTCTATCGCTATTTACAAAAGTTCCATTTTTTTCTGCCCAAGCAGAGGCTGGCAGAACAACATCTGCCAAGGCTGTAGTTTCAGTATGGAATATATCCTGCACAACCAAGAATTCTAGTTTTTTCAATCCCTCCTCGGTATGATTTAGGTTGGGGTCGCTAATCATTGGGTTTTCACCCATAATAAAAAGCCCTTTAATTTTACCATCGTGAGCGGCCTTTACTATTTCCACCGTAGTTAAACCTGGCTTGTCCGACAGACTCTGGAAAGGAACACCCCAAACCTCAGCCACTTTTTTTCTATTATCGGCATTGGTTACTGGAATATAGCCTGGGTACATATTTGGATGACACCCAACGTCAGTAGCCCCTTGAACGTTATTCTGACCACGAGGCGGGTCAATTCCGCAACGCTCCTTACCAATATGTCCAGTAATAAGCATCATGTTGAGCAAACTGAACACATTATGCGTTCCTGTTACCTGCTGGCTCATGCCCATGCCAGTAGCAATCATCGCGGTAGCAGATTCGCCATATATTTTTGCAGCAAGTTCAATCTTTTCGGCAGGAACTCCAGTAATTGCCTCAACCTTTTGCGGAGTGTAAGGCTGTACAAGCCGCATTAGTTCTTCAAAAGCCTGCATACCACCCTCTACTCGCTTCTCAATAAATGGCTGCTTTATTAACCCATTTTGAATTATAACATTAATCATTCCATTAAGTAGGGCCACATCGGTTCCTAGTTTTGGCTGCAGCCATACTGTGGAGTATTTAACCAGGGGTGTCCACTTTGGGTCAATCACAATAATTTTCATCCCTTTTGCAGCACCACGCTTAACGTAGGTTGCCGTAATTGGATGTGTTTCAATGATATTATTTCCCGTAACCAACAGGCAATCGGTAGTTTCAAAATCCTCTATGGAATTACTTCCAGCACCGTCGCCAATGGACTTAAGCATAGCTGTTACGGTTGATGCGTGGCATAACCGCGTACAGTAATCGATATTGTTTGTTCCAAATGCAGTTCTGATAAAACGTTGAAAGATGTAATTGTCCTCGTTAGTACATTTTGCCGATGCATAACCAGCTAACGAATCAGAACCACACTTCTGCTTTAACTCGTTGAATTTGTTTACCACTAAGGTAAGAGCCTCATCCCAAGTTGACTCCTCAAACTTTCCGTTTCGCTTTATTAACGGTTTAGTGAGGCGTTCGGGACTATGAACAAACTCATATCCAAATCGACCCTTTACGCATAGCCTTCCATCGTTTGGCGATACTCCCTCCACTCCATTGCTCCGCATAATTTTCCCATCCTGTACTAACAGTTCAATCTGACACCCCACACCACAATACGGGCAAGTGGTTCTAACTCGCTTCTCAATGCTATTTAGTTTGATAGTTTGCCTATTCGGTCTTTCTACAATCGCACCAGTTGGGCATAACTGAATACATTCGCCACATCCATCGCACTCACTCTTACCCCATACTCCTAGTCCTGCAATTATGTAGGAATCCATCCCTCGCTCATTAAACGATAGAACATTCTTACCCTGTACCTCGTCGCAAGCCTTAATACACCTGAACCATTTAATACACTTAGAGGGGTCGTAACGTAATACTGGGGAACTATCATCAATACTAAAATTTGGATCTGGCTTAATGGGTTTAAAAAATC
>CAZTVY010000260.1:0-4335 GCA_964617235.1 uncultured Rikenellaceae bacterium
ATTTGGAAGGCTCATCCCTGGAAAAACTTGTTGGCAGAACCTACCGTGGCAAGTTTATTTGCGACTGGACCTGCAAACCCGGTGCCGATACCGACGACCCAATCATCCACTTTGCCTACGGTTACGCAACACAAGTGGTTATTCTCGACGATAACGGCGAAATCAAGAAGATAGTTGCTGCACACGATGCTGGCAAAATAATGAACCAGATGCTATTTGAGGGACAAATTGAGGGTGCGCTACATATGGGAATGGGCTATGCCCTTACGGAGGATTTACCAATGAAGGATGGCTATTTGGTTAGCAGCAAATTCAAGGATTTGGGAATCCTAAGAGCCAACGATATGCCCGAAATGGAGATAATTGGCATTGAAGAGCCCGACCCCGTTGGTCCATACGGAGCAAAAGGAATTGGCGAAATTGGACTTGTTCCAACCCCCGCTGCCATTGCCAACGCTTTATTTGCTTACGATGGAATTAAACGGACGAAATTGCCGATGAAGAGAAAGTAATTTGAGAATAAGAGAATGAAGAGAATGAGAAAAATGAGAAAATAAGTAAATCGGAATAATGAGAGAATATTATAATCACAAACAAAAGAACTTAAAACTCAATATCTTATTAACTTAATTACTTAATCACTTAATTACTAATTAACTTAATAACCCAATCTCTCAATAACCTAACAACCAACACGAAATGAAAGTCTTACTAAAAAACGCAATATACCTAAACTGGCAAACGCTGGAGTTTAAGCATACCAACATAATTGTTGATGGCATTAATGTTCAGTTTGTTGACGATAGCCAGATTCCACAGGAAAAATTCGACACAATTGATTGTACAGGTAAAATTGTTACAAAATCGTTTGTGGTGGGGCATCATCACGCCTACTCGGCTTTAGCACGAGGAATGGGAGCTCCAAAAAAGAACCCTAACAACTTCCACGAAATACTCAAATATGTTTGGTGGACTTTGGACAAGTGCCTTAACAAGGAGATGGTTGAGTACAGCGGATTGATTACTGCAATGGCCTGCGCTAAATCGGGTGCTACATTTGCAATTGACCATCACGCTTCGCCTTTTGCAGTGAAGGGCTCGTTGGATATTCTTGCAAAAGCATTCGATACTGTTGGTGTTGGTCACCTACTTTGCTACGAAATAAGCGATAGGGATGGCGATAAAATTGCCCAGGAAGGATTGGATGAAACAGATGCTTACCTATCCAAAAATCAAGGCTTGGTTGGACTGCACGCATCGTTCACATTAAGCGACGAAACGTTGAAAAAAGCATCGGACCTGATGCAAAAACATAAATCGGGGGTGCATATTCACGTTGCAGAGGATTTATATGACCAAGAGCATTGCCTCGAAACCTATAATTCATCGGTTGTGGAGCGATTGAATGGCTATGGGATGCTAAATCCTTCAAAATCTATCCTTGTGCACTGCCTGCATTTATCGGATAAGGAAAGAGAACTTATTGGAAATTCGCCTTGCTGGGTTGCACAGAATACCGATAGCAACTTGAACAACAATGTTGGCTATTTCGATAGCACTGGTTTGGGCAAAAACCTAATGCTTGGTACTGATGGTATGCACAGCGATATGTTACAGAGTATGAAGTCGGCTTACTTTGTGGGTCAAAACTTCGACCCAATGGGGCCAGCACAAGCCTACGAGCGCTTACGGAATGCTCACCGCTACTTGGCATCAAATGGTTTTAATGGCGATGGCGACAACAATTTGGTTGTGCTCGACTACAACTCGCCTACTCCAATAAATAGCGGTAATGTTCTAGGCCATTTAGTTTATGCTATTAATTCAACCCACATTCACGATGTAATCTCCAACGGAAAGGTTATTGTTCGTAATCGCAAGCTAACCACTGTTGATGAGAGTATTATCCATAATGAATCAAAAAAACTAGCCCAATACCTATGGGAGTGCATGGCTAAGTAACTTATTTTAATTGATTTTTTAGATTAGGAGACATTTTGGTGTCTCCTTTTTTTATCCTTAAACTATATTAAATAACATAAAAAATTCTTGTTGATAGCAACCTGTTATTAAAATAACATATCTATATTTGCAGATATTTAGATTTAACTATGTTTTATTATCAACTAATTATTAATCAAAGTTTTATAATCACATAATACAAATTATAAAGATGAAATACTTAATTATAGGAGGTGTTGCTGGAGGAGCAACTACAGCAGCAAGACTAAGGCGCATAGATGAAGCCAGTGAAATTATCCTCTTCGAACGCGGAGAGTATATTTCATACGCAAATTGCGGATTACCCTACTATATTGGAGGAACAATTGCAGAGCGTGAAAATTTGTTTGTTCAAACTCCAGAGTCGTTCGGTAAGCGATTTAACCTACAGGTTCGCAACCTTAACGAGGTCATCTCAATCAGCAAGGATGAAAAGTACGTCACAGTGAAGAACCTGCGTACCGGAGAAACCTACAATGAAAGTTACGATAAGTTGGTTTTATCGCCTGGAGCAGAGCCTGTTCGTCCACCACTCCCCGGAATAAACCAGGAGGGCATATTTACTTTACGCAGTGTACCCGATACAGATAAAATCAAGAAGTACATTGACGACAAAAAACCACGCCACGCGGTTGTTGTTGGTGCTGGATTTATTGGACTTGAAATGGCTGAAAACCTGCATCATGCAGGCGTAAAGGTTACAATTGTTGAAATGGCGGAACAGGTAATGACCCCGCTCGACTACTCAATGGCTGCGCTTGTTCACCAACACCTAAAAACCAAGAATGTAGAGTTCTACCTAAAATCGGGCGTGGCATCGTTCGATAAGGCCAATGGACGCATTCAGGTAAAGTTGAACTCATCCAAAATAATTGAAACCGATATGGTTGTACTATCAATTGGCGTTAAGCCGGATAGTCACCTAGCAAAGGATGCTGGCCTACAAATTGGCGAAACTGGCGGGATTGTTGTAAATGAGTACCTTCAAACATCCGATGCTAACATCTACGCATTGGGCGATGCTATTGAGTTTACAAACCCAATTACAGGTACAAGGATGATTACCTATTTGGCTGGGCCAGCCAATAAACAAGGTCGAATTCTTGCCGATAATCTCGTAAAAGGAAACAAAAAGCAGTATAAAGGCTCTATAAACACAGCAATTGCCAAGGTTTTCGACTTAACAGTTGCTTCATCGGGTGTTTCGGGGAAACTGCTAAAAAGCTTGAATATTCCGCATATCAACTCAATAACACATTCATCGTCGCACGCTGGTTACTACCCAGGAGCGCAGCCAATGTCAATTAAAATCTCCTTCTCGCCAGACAACGGACGACTTTTGGGCGCACAGATTGTTGGCTACGAGGGCGTTGATAAACGTATCGACCTATTTGCAGAAGCAATCCGTAAAGGTGCAACCGTGTACGACTTGGCCGAGATTGAGCACGCCTATGCCCCACCCTACTCATCGGCTAAAGACCCTGTAAACATTGCAGGAATGGTTGCAGAGAATATTCTGGAAGGTGTAACTAAAACCATTTCGTGGCGCAAGCTTGCCGAGTACACTGGCAACGATTTGCACTTAATCGATATCCGAACCCGCGATGAGCATCAACTTGGCACCATTGAGGGCGCAGTAAATATTCCGCTTGATGAACTCCGATTGCATTTAGACGAAATTTCTCGCGATAAAAAGATTGTGGCATTCTGTGGAGTTGGTTTAAGGGCACACGTGGCTTGCCGTATATTGATGCAGAATGGATTTACTGAGGTTTACAACCTATCGGGTGGTCTAAAAACCTACGAGACAGCCAACCAAAAGCAAAGTAACGAGGATATTTTTGCCAACGATTATATTGGCAACGACGACCATATTTATCAGGGTAGTAAGGAAAAGCAAGCGGCAAAGCCTATCGACGAGGGTAAAATCAAGGTAGTTAATGCCTGCGGATTACAATGCCCGGGCCCAGTGCTTAAGTTAAAGCAAACAATTGACCAGATATCTGCTGGCGAAGCAATTCGCATTACTGCTTCCGATGCTGGATTCTACAAGGATGTTAAAGCTTGGGCAAACGTTACAGGCAATGAACTGGTTGATTTAACCCAGAACGAAGCCGAAATAACAGCAGTTATCCGCAAAGGTCAGCCTAACACCCAGAGTACTACTCAAAAAAGCGGTGGTAACAACGCTACACTAATCTGCTTTAGCGATGATCTCGACAAAGCATTGGCAACATTTGTAATTGCAAACGGAGCAGTTGCATCGGGTAAGAAAGTCACCATTTTCTTCACGTTCTGGGGACTAAACGTAATTAAACGTCAGCAAAAACCTAG
>CAZTVY010000261.1:0-4318 GCA_964617235.1 uncultured Rikenellaceae bacterium
TGAAATAGTTTTGCAAGCGATATTAGCAAAAAGAAAAATGTAAACGCCGCCGAGGCAATTGTATAACCAAACAAGGATCCTACTAATGCTGCACCAATTGTCACCAACGAAACTATAATAGGCGAAACCAGTAAACTAATCTTGAGGCCATAGTTCTTCATTAAAGGACCATACACAAAGGTTTTAATTAGTATGCTGACAAACGTAAGCGTACCCATCAGACCTCCAAGGAACTTTGCTAACTCCTCGTTACTTTCGAAACGACTATCGGCAACTGCGAGGAAAAGGTAGTGAACAAAAAAAGCCACCAGCATGGAGCAAACAACAAAAAAAGCCATTGTTCTAACATATGGTATTTTCATTGTATCAATAAAGCGGCTCTTTCTTTGAGTGGATGATATTTTTGCCTTAAGTTGAACTGTAAAGTGTGTATTGATAAAAATTTGTATAACAAAGGCCGTTAAGGCCGAAATTGCACTTATGTAGATGAGGTTAATGGCACTAAACCCCTGTGCAACCATAAAAGGAACAGCCCAACTGCTGAGTATAACACCAATTACCTGACCTGTGTCGATAATACCAAACAAACGCTTACCCTGTCGTAAATCAAAAATTCTACTTACCGTTCCCCAAAAACCTACCAGCGCAATAATATTAAGCGGTCCCATTAAAACCAATAACGCAAAAGCCAACCATTTTGTATCCGTAAAGAAATAGCCCGCCCGTAACAGAAAAGTTAAAACAAAAACTACCAAAAGGTTTATAACAGCAAGGTTTGAGAAAATTATACGGTTCTGAAAATAGGAGTATAACGAAGTTAACAAGATACCTGTGATGCCAGAAATTACAATTGCCTTAGGAATCATTGTTTGGTCGAAAGCCTGAAGGAAAAGTGTGTTTGCTCCAACATCGAAAGTTCCAAGGAATGTTCCCAGAAAAAAAGATTGAAAGACAAAAAGCAATACTGCTAAATACTCATCCTTCCTGATATTTAAGGCTTCATACAGTTTCATTAACTATAAATCTTTTACATCACCTAATTACTTGTAACTTATAAAAATACAATAAAAAAATAAACCTGTATAAAAAAACTGTAACAAATTGAAACATTTTTTCAACTTAGTATTTGAATGGATGAACTAAAAAAAATATCGATAAACACGCATTTCCTGTAGACTAACAAAAATTATTTTCCAATTCTTTTATGCCTTGCTTTTTCATTTTTGATTATCAACCACTTGCTTGATTCGTTTATTTTTATAACTTTGGTTATCATTTTCTCAAAATTCTGATAAATGGAACATATACAAGATGATATTCCAAAAAAGCACACGCTATTTATTGTACTTTCTACACTTTTTATTACCAATGCACTTATTGCAGAGGTTATTGGAGCAAAAATTCTTTCAGTTGAAAAAATTCTTAATATTCCTGCGCTAGCACTACCTTTCATTGGCGATTCCAAGTTAAACCTTGAAATGAGCGTTGGCGTTCTCATATGGCCAATTGTATTTATCCTTTCCGATATTATAAACGAGTATTTTGGAAAGAGCGGGGTAAAGCGCATCAGCATTATTGGAGCAGCAATGATTGCCTATGCTTTCTTTATAGTTTTCTTATCGACAAAAACTCCCCCAGCCGATTTCTGGCTACAAAACAACGCATTGGACCCCGATGGCAATTCGGTTAACATCAATCATGCCTATACTACTATTTTTAGACAAGGCTTAGGAATTATAATAGGTTCAATTACCGCCTTTTTGGTTGGACAACTTGTCGACGCATATACATTTCATTACCTTAGGGTTTTAACCCAACATAAGTGGTTATGGCTCAGAGCCACAGGCTCAACAGTTGTATCGCAATTGGTAGATAGTTTCTTAATTTTATTTATAGCCTTCTATTTGCTGGGCAACTGGTCTATGAACCAAGTTATAGCCGTAGGGTTAATACAATACTTATATAAAATCATATTAGCAATAATTCTTACGCCAGTTATATACTTAATGCACTCAATTATCGATAAGTACCTGGGTAGGAAAGCCTCACTTAAACTAATTGCTGAGGCCAAAGATTTATAACGCAACAATCAAAAATAATAAAAAGCCGCTAAATAGCGACTTTTTTAATTAAGTGCAGTGTTATCTCTACTCAACTTTTAGGCCTTTTGCCCTACTTGTACCTTCGGTAGTTTCATCAGTGGTCTTTTTTGAGGATTTATTCTTCTTTAATCTAAAGAATAAATCAACTAAATCATACTTATAAGTTAAAGCAAACCCAAATGAACGACTCCTTGTCTTGTAAGTATCTCCAGTGTCATCGTGCAAATCAACCATACCCAAATTATAACGAATATCCAATGCCCAAATACCGTACTGTGTTGGGTACTCTGCACCGGCACCAAAACTAAATCCCCAGTCGTACTTTTTAAAACCATCACCAAGTTCAAAAGTTTCTCCTCCTTCATAGTAAAACTCACCCTTAGTTCTCACATCAGCATAAGTTCCACCCATTGCATAGAATTTTGTAATTCCTAATGCCTTAAATGAGTATTTTGCCAGAAGAGGAATCCCTATGTAATTCATTTTAATTCCGCCATCAATATCTGCATACTTTGCACCTCTTGAGTAAAATAACAATTCAGTTTGCACAGAAAATTTTGATGTAAACCCAAACTCTCCCACAGCGCCAATCTGATAACCAAACCGACTTTCAGTCTTTCCAAACCATTCTGAAGTATTCGATATATTCGAAAGCGCCCCGCCTATTTTTGGTCCAACGTAAACAAATCCTACATCGTGACCAAAAACATTAAAAAGTTGAGCCTCGGAGTTAGTAAACATCAATAAAATAGGCATTAATAGCAGTAATCGTCTCATCTCTATCTATTTGTTAATTAATAAATTTTTGTTTGTACAAATTTACAACAAATTAGATAGTTCAAAAAACAATTCCAACAATAGTTTAAACAACTGTTGATAACTATTTCACTGATTATCTTAGCCTTAAATTACAAATAATTCAACATTTCTGCGCCAAAAAGCGCTACAACTTTAACAATTTAAATGTTGACTTAAGTTGCTTTTTTTACATATAATTGCAACTAGTTGAATTACATATGGAAAATATATGAAACCAGACGAAAAAAACAAAAAACTTCTTGACAGGCTTATAGCCAAAGTAAATTGTACATTTGGTTCTCATATAATCAGTCTCAAAAACTGTTCACTCCAAGAATTTGAGTTAAGTTTTTATTCCAACATTAGGTTATACCGTATTTGCGACTGTAGTTTTACCCCACTGGTTCAGTACCATATACTAGACAACGGAACTGATACAATATACCTTAATGGTACTTTGCAGAGTTGGAATATTGCTAATCAAATTGAAAAACCAAAACTATCCGTTACGAATATCCTTGAATACTTAAAAGTTGTTCTTAGCACTCTTTCTTTGTGCAATCAAAAATATAGCATAGTTGTTTCAATTGAGGATATCGACTTTTACCAGATGCCTTCCAATGAACTTTTCGAAAAAATTGAGTCAGTTATTAAACCACCTGTAGTTTCACTCCGCAATCAGCAATTTACAGTTCTTATTTGCTTACTTGTTGGAAATAAACTTTACGACAGTTTAGTTACTATAAATACCCTAGGGCAAATTGAGATTACGGACAAGAACGAAATCCTGGACAATATTCCTGTTGATGAATTAGTTTGGGATTAAAGTACAACCCATTGGACAATTAACTCAATTGACTATTCTCCTTAAATGTTATTAAAAGGAAAATTCCATTCCCAATAGAAGGTATTGAAAATTGGCGTACATTTGCCCTGCTAAATCATTAACCAATTAATTATGAAAGCATACGTATTCCCCGGGCAAGGAGCTCAATTCGTTGGAATGGGTAAAGATCTTTATGATAGCGTACCCCAAGCAAAGGAACTCTTTGAAAAGGCCAACGATATTTTAGGATTTCGCATTACAGACTTGATGTTTAATGGAACCGATGCAGATCTAAAGCAAACTAATGTAACTCAGCCTGCTATTTTTCTCCATTCCGTTATTTTAGCCAAATCTTTAGGTGCCGATTTTAAGCCTGAAATGGTTGCAGGTCACTCTTTAGGTGAATTCTCTGCTTTAGTTGCGGCAGGCGCACTTAGCTTTGAAGATGGTTTGCGCTTGGTGGCCGCTCGTGCCAACGCAATGCAAAAGGCATGTGTTTTAAACCCTTCTACTATGGCTGCCGTTCTTGCTCTTGATGATGCAAAGGTAGAAGAAATCTGTGCTTCAGTTGATGGTGTTGTTGTTCCTGCTA
>CAZTVY010000262.1:0-4285 GCA_964617235.1 uncultured Rikenellaceae bacterium
CGCATTACGAGCGTAGCCAGTTTATGAAGTACTACTCTAACTACGAATAGTTGATATATAAAACCAAAACAAAAGCCGATGAATTTTACCATCGGCTTTGTTTTTAATATTTTGTCGTAAGTATTCTCTTACTTCAATCTTCTAACTTCTCTATCTTCCCCCTCCAAATTCCTCCATAACTAAAATCATTTGTTGTACTAGAGGTTGTTTGTCTTTCGAGATTTTCTTAACCTCATTTTTTAAATGTAAGGTGTATTCAGCAATCTTTTCATCGCTAGTATTATCCAACGCATCCTCAATTACACTAAAGGCCTCAATGCTGGTTTGGTAGTCTGCTTTGGAGAGCAAATCGATAAATAGTTCAATCTCATTGCTGAAATCGAGCCTGCTTTGCCAGCAAACGGAAACTAAGTGCGATACATCGGACAGATTCCGTTTCTCTTTAATTGCGTTGATAATTTCCACTGCAGCGGATTGATTTTTGATGTCAACTAAAAAACTCACCACAGCTTCCTTTAAAACCTCGCTACGCTTAGTGAATAGTAAATTGATAATGGAACCAATCATATAATCCTCGCCACTCTCGCGCAGTTCTTCAAGTGTTGAAATTATAAACTCATCGGAGCCTTCCTTAAGGTTTTGCTCGAATATTGCTTTCTTAGTATTGATATTGTTGCTCTTGCTCTCCATTTTGAAATAATTTTTGCAAAGGTAATGATTGTTGTAAGAGAAAAGTATGAATTTGCATGTTGACATAAAACAATTTAAAATAATTCAATACTAATAAGTGTTAGTTTAGCTCTCTTTAAAAAAACATCTATTTATATTGACTTTTTCAAATTTATATTAACTTTACTTGTTGAAAACATTAGACATTGTTATTAACCCAAATAAAATTTGATAGTTATGGTCATAGGGTTAGCCAAAAATCGATTAGTGCTATTAGGCTTGATGCTCATTTTTGTGGTCAACGCCTGCAAGTCCGACCGAAGTAAGGATGCAATTACGGTATCGACCGATGAACTTGCAACGGATAGTACTGTGACTGCAGGTATACAGTCTGTTAAGCAAATTTTTTACTCCTTGCCATCGCCGTTGGAAACAGCTCTAATACTAAAGCGTTCAGGCGCTAAGTATAACGAGGAAATTTTGAATCCAGTTGAAAATGTTTCGCGATACAATACCAATAAGAGTATGGCGCTTAACTTGGGTATTTATAGTACCGATTTAAGTTATGCAAGCCTTTTCGACCAAACTCAGGCTACCATTAAGTTCATGACAGCATCCAAAAAGATGGCTGAGAATTTGGGTATTCTTAACGCCATTGATAATGCCGTTATTCAGCGCTTGGAGGAGAATGTTAATAATCGTGAGGTGATAATGGAAACTATTTCGGAGACCTTTCTTAATACCAACTCTATTCTAGAGGAGGACGATAGGGTTGCCGTTGGTTCAATAATACTGGTAGGCGGCTGGCTCGAAGGGCTTTACATTGCAACATCATTGGTGGGCGATGTTAATTCCACTGATAACGAATTAGTTGATAGAATTATAGACCAAAAGTTTTCGTTAGAAACAGTTCTTAATCTTTTAAACCAAAATATCGAAAATCCTGATATTAAGGATATTTATAACGATATAGCTGAATTAAAGAAAATTTACGACGAGGTGCAAATCTCCGTATCAAAGGTTGAGGTTGTTCAGGATAGCAAGAGTAAGGTGGCCACTTTAAGTTCCAAGAATGTGGTTACTGTGAAACCTGAAGTTTTCAATAAACTCAAACTTAAAGTTAAAGAATTGCGTACAAAGTACACAGCATAATTTATTTTGGTATGAAATCATTCCTATATATCATTACACTGGGTCTGTTTTTGTTGCTTCCTTTTGCAGGAAATGCACAATGCAAGAACTTCGCCAAGAAGGTTTGTAAGTTGGAGTTGAACCCATATATTCACGATGGTAACTTTAATGCCGCAATTCTTACCGAAGGTGAAGATGCAGAGTTGTTCAAAACCTTCTATGCAGGCCAGGAATACCGTATTTCCGTTTGCGGTTCAGAGTCTATTCCTCAGGTTGAGTTTATAGTGATGGATGTGGACCGTAAGGTGCTATACTCCAATGCAAAAAATAAATATGCTACTAGTTGGGACTTTAAAGTAGAGGCTACACAGCAGTTAATAATTGTTGTAAAGGTTCCTGCATCGGATGATAAATCTGCAGAAATTGCCAGTGGTTGTGTGGCCATTATGTTTGGTTTAAAGGCTGATTAAAACTATATTTATATATGAATAAAAGCCGCGCTTTTGCGGCTTTTTCATTTTCAGAGTTTATCGTTCAAGAATTTTCCAGTGTACGATACATCATGTTTTGCCAACTGCTCAGGAGTTCCTTCGAATACTAAATATCCTCCACCATCGCCGCCATCGGGGCCTAAGTCTATAACCCAATCGGCACATTTTATTACATCTACATTGTGCTCAATAAGGATTATGCTATGCCCTTTCTCGATAAGTGCATCGAAAGCAGAAAGCAATTTTTTGATATCGTTGAAGTGTAATCCTGTGGTTGGCTCATCAAAAATGAAAAGTATAGATTGATTGCTTTCATCCTTTTGCAGGAACGATGCAAGTTTTACACGTTGACTTTCGCCACCGCTCAATGTACTTGATGCTTGTCCGAGCTTTATATATCCTAAACCTACATCCTGCAATGGTTTTAAGCGTTCAACAATTTTCCGTTCAGTTGATGTTTTTCCATTATCAAAGAACTCGATGGCTTGGTTTACAGTCATCTCAAGGATATCGAAAACATTGGCATCCTTGTATTTTACCTCAAGCACTTCGTCCTTGAAACGCTTCCCTTTACAGCTTTCGCAAATAAGGGTGATATCGGCCATAAACTGCATCTCAACGTGAATTACACCCTCACCTTGGCACTCCTCACATCGGCCACCTTCAACGTTGAACGAGAAATGAGCAGGCTTAAAGCCGCTCTTTACAGCGTACTGCTGCTCCGAGAGCAACTTACGAACCTCGTCCCACGCTTTTATATAGGTTACAGGGTTGCTGCGCGACGATTTCCCAATAGGATTCTGGTCAACCATCTCAACCCCTTTAATCACTCTAAAATCGCCTTTAATGGCATCGAATTGGCCAGCCCTTTCGCCAGAGCCAGTAATCTGTTTCAACAGTGCAGGGTATAGAATTCCTTTAACTAATGTTGATTTTCCTGAACCACTAACTCCGGTTACTACAGTTAGTGCGTTTAACGGAAATTTTATATTGATGTTCTTGAGGTTATTCTCCCTTGCGCCTAGTATTTCAATGCTGTTATTCCATTTACGGCGCCTAGTTGGAACTGGAATTTTCTCCTTTTGGGTAAGGTACTTAGCCGTAAGGCTATTGGTAGCCTTGCTCAATCCTTCAATATCGCCTGCATAAACCACTTCGCCGCCCAATCGGCCAGCGTATGGACCAATATCGATGATATAATCGGCCGAGCGCATTATCTCCTCATCGTGCTCAACAACAACAACGGTGTTACCAAGGTTCCTGAGTTCCTTTAGTACACCTATTAATAAATTCGTATCACGTGAGTGTAAGCCAATGCTAGGTTCATCCAGAATATAAAGCGAACCCACCAAGCTACTCCCAAGCGATGTGGCCAAATTTATACGTTGCGACTCACCTCCCGAAAGCGTAGCCGATAAACGATTAAGTGTTAGGTAGCCAAGCCCAACATTGTTCATATAATCCAAACGGTTATTAATTTCCGTCAGGATACGTTTTGCAACACCAGCATCGTGCTCATCCAAATTCAACTCCTTGAATATCTCCGATAACTCAGAAATAGGAATATTCACCATTTGTTGAATGGTGTAGTTGCTCACCTTAACATACGAGGCTTCCGGGCGTAATCGAGAGCCCTTGCAGGCAGGGCAAACTGTTTTGCCCATATAGCGCGATAGCAGAACTCTGTACTGGATTTTGTACCTCTTCTCCTCCAATTCCTTGAAGAATCCATTAATTCCTATAAAATGGCGCGTACCATCCCAAAGTATTCTTTTTTGTTCCTCTGATAGTTGGTAGTAAGGCTTGTGGATAGGGAAATCGTACTTAGAGGCGTTCTCAATCACCTTATCCTTGTACCAGCTCATGCTTTCGCCTTTCCAGCAGGCAATGGCTTCTTCGTAAATTGATAGACCCCTGTTGGGAACCACCAAATCCTCATCAATCCCAATTACCTTACCGTAACCCTCACATTTTGGACAGGCGCCAAGCGGACT
>CAZTVY010000263.1:0-4281 GCA_964617235.1 uncultured Rikenellaceae bacterium
TCAACGAATCCCTTAGATATACATCTGGGAGGATTGTATAAGGTTATACCAAACCTGGTTGATGCTAAAAGAATCATTCTTATTGGATGTGGCACATCGTGGCACGCAGCATTGGTTGGGGAGTATCTTTTAGAAGATTTGGCAAGAATTCCTGTAGAAGTTGAATACGCTTCGGAATTCAGGTACAGAAATCCAATAATTTATAAGGACGATATTGTTATTGCAATAAGCCAGAGTGGAGAAACAGCCGATACTCTTGCTGCTATTAAGCTAGCCAAAGAGGCCGGTGCCTTGGTTCTTGGAATTTGCAATGTGGTCGGTTCAAGTATTCCTCGCGAAACCCATGCAGGAGTGTACACACATGCTGGTCCGGAAATTGGTGTTGCTTCAACCAAGGCTTTTACAGCACAGGTCACTGTTCTTACAATGATAGCAATACTTTTAGGATATAAAAAAGGTGTTATCAATGAAAGCCGGTATAAAGAACTGATAAACGAAATCAGTCTCGTTCCCGATAAAATTGAGCGTATTCTTAAAACCGACCCAATTGTACAGAACATCTCCGATCGCTTTAAAGATGCAACCAATTTCCTTTACCTTGGACGTGGTTACTACTTCCCAGTTGCGCTTGAAGGTGCTCTAAAACTTAAGGAAATTTCATATATACATGCCGAGGGCTACCCTGCCGCTGAAATGAAGCATGGTCCAATTGCCCTAATTGACGATACAATGCCCGTGGTGGTTATTGCCACAAAGGATCACAGCTACGAGAAGATTGTGAGCAATATTCAGGAAGTTAAGGCTCGTAAAGGTGTTATTATTGCAATTGTTACCGAGGGCGACACTGTAATAAAGCAAATGGCTGATTACGTAATTGAGATTCCCGAAGCAGGAGAGGTTGTGGGCGCATTACTTTCGGTTATTCCGCTTCAACTCTTGGCATACCACATTGCCTTACTAAGAGGTTGTAATGTGGATCAACCTAGAAACTTAGCAAAATCTGTAACTGTAGAATAAATTATCGCTAAAAAAGGTTAATTTTATTTTGACAAAATAAAATAAGGATTAAATTTGTGTCCTCTTTAAAAATCGGCTCGTAGCTCAGCTGGTAGAGCACGTGACTCTTAATCATGGGGTCGAGAGTTCGATCCTCTCCGAGCCGACCACACAATCAAGCACTTACAAAGCAACCCGTTGTAAGTGCTTTTTGTTTGCACCAAAAATTTAAACTGTCTTAGGAATGTACCCCCAATTAACTAAATCTTCTTTGCTCTTAACCTCTTTTGTACCGCCATCGTGCATAATAATAATTCGAGTTGCAACATCTAAGACATTTATATAATCGTGGTCAGTAATTATAAAACCTTTGTGCCTAGATTGCTCTGTAATTATTCGTTTTATCTCATCCTTGTAAACAGGAGCAATGCCGTTGAAGGGCTCATCAATTAAGGTGTACTTTGAGGTTGAGTAAACAATCAAAAAAATTTCTAGAATTCTTTTCTCTCCTCCGGATAGTTCTCGATATTTCTGCTTAAGCATGGGTTTTATCAAATGGTGCTTTGAAACCAAAACCGAATTAGTCTTGCTGCAGAAAACATCAATTATTCTTTGAATATTCACATGGCTCGGCAAAAAATTATGTTGAGGTAAGTAATTAACCTGTTTATTGTTCCCAAAAATCCCATTCACAATTCTTCCGTCAACCTTTACAAACTTCCTTTCGGACTGTAGCGTGCCAAAAATAATCTTTAAAAGGGTTGACTTTCCGGTCCCATTTCTGCCAAGCAAACCTATAATTTCGCCCCTTTCACAAGCCAAAAATATATCGGTTAATACCTGTCGATTATCAAAACTTTTTATAATACTATCAACGTGTAATCCACTCATAAAAGAGATATAACGATTCCAATTGTCAAACCTATAACGAAGTTCGAAAGCCAAAGGACATATTTATTCAAACCTAGGTTAAAGTAAAAGTAATACTCCTCGGGGTAGCCTATTTCGTATATAAGAAATTGAAATAACAATCCAAGCAGAACATAGGATATCCCAAGGGTTTTAAAAGAAAATGAGCCAACCACAAATGCACCAAAGAGGTTTATTATTATAGAAAATAACAAAGTCGGAATAATCAACTTTTGATAGAAAATAGCTACTGCTTTTAAAAAATTCATTTGTAAACAGGTTTCAAATCTTTATGATATCGAATAATTTGTAACAACTATCTCATTAATTATCCCACGTTTAGTGGAATCAGAATTTATCATTCGCCTAGCAGGGACTCTTGTAATGTTGAAATCGTTATAGATTTCATCAAAAAAATTATCACTTGGATCAATATTCTTTGGATCGGAATTGCTCAACATTAACTGCATCCCTTTCTTGTCGAGTAGCCTAAATAGATTCGCAAGCTCAACTTGCTCATTATGACCAAATGAATGCTTACTGTATGCATTAAAACTAGCAGTTTTGCTAATCGGTCTATATGGTGGGTCGAAATATATAAACGACTGTCCATTTAAATCGCTGATAATCTCCTTGTAATCAACCTTTTTAATCTCGGCTATTTGCAATATTTGATGGGCTGCTAGTAAATTTTGTTCGTCACAAATTATAGGGTTAACATAGTCACCTACTGGGACGTTAAATTCGCCCTTAGAGTTAACTCTATAAAGTCCATTAAAACAAGTTCTATTTAGAAAAATAAACTGCGCCGCTCTTGGAAACCATTGTTCAGAGTATGTGTTGTAATCAATATTAAAACGCTGTGTGTTGAAAATATTCCTCTGTTCATAGAAAAAATCCTGTCGCTTTTCTTTATCAAGTTTTATGTAATTTATTTGATAGCGAAACAAAAAATCAAGAAGTTTAGAAACGTCTTTCTGAACCACTTTATATGTGAGTATTAATTCTTCGTTAATATCATAAAGGTAGGCGCTTTTAATCTCGAACTTCTGAGCAATATCAAAAAAAACAGCCCCACTACCCAAAAAGGGTTCATAATAAGTTGTTATTTTTTTTTGTTTTAGCTGAGTGGGATAAAGTTCTTGAAACTTCTCAAGCAACTGCCTTTTCCCTCCAGCCCATTTTAAAAACGGGCGAACTACAAGATTGTTGGGATTAAGTTGGTTTTCATCGCTTAAGACATTGCCTTTGTTGATTTGATGTTTTTTTAATGTCATATTATTAAAATCTGTGTTCAAATTTAGTCAAATTTAGTTTGTAGAACCGAAATCCTTAATGTAAAGGATTCGAACTCGGGTATCTTCTTTTATTAAAGCCCTTAAACTGTTTTGATATCTTTCTAAAGTTTATAAATGCTGCGTTAACTATTCCAGTTGTCATATTTATACCGAACCCAAAATAACATTTAACTTTTTGTGCTACTTTTGAAAAAAATGCAACCATGAGCACTCAAATTAACCCAGCAACCATTGAGTTCCTAACGGAGCTTAAGGATAACAACTACCGTGAGTGGTTTCAGGAGAATAAAAACCGCTACACGCAAGCCACCGATAACTTTAAGCAACTTATGCTACGGCTTATTGCAGGAATAAACGAATTCGATAATAGTTTGGGCTTAATTGAACCTGCCGATTGCCTGTTCCGAATATACAGGGATGTTAGGTTCTCACCCAACAAGGAACCATACAAAACAAACCTTGGCGCATACATTGCCATTGGTGGGCGTAAGAGTCCCTTTGCGGGCTATTACTTTCACATTGAGCCTAACGCATCGTTCCTATCGGGTGGCATTTATATGGCTCCTAACGACATTATGAAAAGAATACGCGAGGAGATATCTGATAACGAAGAAGAGTTTCTAAAAATTGTTGAGTCAAAAAGTTTCAAGAAATACTTTGTTTTCGACGAAACCGAGAAACTGAAAAAACTTCCCAGAGGTTTTGAGTCTAACTCTAAAGTTGATGAATTCCTTAAACTAAAACATATCACCCCTTTCCACGAACTTTCCAATAACGAATTGCTAAAATCAAACATTCTGGAACACGCTTTGAGTGTTTACCGTGAGATGTACCCACTTATTGCATTTTTGAATAGAGCCATAAAGTAGACATTGGATATTAAAATTTTGAGTTATGAAATTATTATTGGGTTTATCGCTTATTGTTTTGCTGAGTTTTAATGCCAACGCTCAGGTTGGATTTATACAGGAGGGAATGGCATCGTACTATGCCAATGAGTTTGAGGGGCGTACAACAGCCTCGGGCGAGAGGTTTAGCCACAAAAAGGCAACCTGCTCCCACATGTCAATCCCCTTTG
>CAZTVY010000264.1:0-4274 GCA_964617235.1 uncultured Rikenellaceae bacterium
GAAACGACTTTTATGCATATAACCTTGGAAATAAATTTCTTTGCCGTCGGTCATTCCATTTTTTAAATAATAATCCTTTTTATAGTTTTCCAGGTCGTTAAACTTAGCTGAATAAAATACACCCCACCATTCATCTTCATCTGAATCTGATGCCACCATAAATATGTCATCAGTAAATAATCTGCCAACTATTTTGGATTTTGAGTCCTTATCTTCACGAATATTTACATATCCATCCTTATCATTAATTATTGCTAATTGTCCTAATGTTTTTATCTGAAAAAGGATAAGAACACAAAAAGTTAGTAAAATTCTCATGGTGTAGTTTCGTTTTTTATAACAACCGCTAACTAACTTAATTAATCTACCTAACCAGCACCCAGCTATTCAAATCCTCATTACTATCAACACCTAGTTTATTGGTTGGAGTTTGCTCCTTATTGTTGAGCAGAACCGATTGAAGCGGAATTACATCCGACAAGTACTCCACCAACTCCTGATAAGAAATGTTACCCTTGGTTTCCTTTAATTTTTTAAGTAGATAGTATGTGAAGAATCCGTGTTTCTTATCCTTATAAGGTAGTGCAGTTTGGTCGCCAGAGGTGGCGGATAGTATGGCTATATTGCCACGCAAAACTCCTTCGGTAGGGCGTACCTTAACGCCTCTTGCTGCAACTAATGCTTTATTACGCGCTCCACCCGAGAAACAGGCGTCAATAAACACCACAACCCTTTTAGCGGGATGCTCGGTTAGTTTGCCATACAAATCGTATAGCTTAATTCCATCCTTAGCGTTTTGTCCCGATATATCAACAGGCATAATGTATGGCTCGCGAGTAACCTCATCGGGTAAACCATGGCCAGCATAGTAAACAAACAGTTCGCCCTTACCTTTGGCATTCTTCATAATTAGGTTCATTCGGGCAATAGCTTGATTCATTTGGCCAGTAGTGGCATCGAGCAATAGAGTGATGTTCTGTTCAGGAATACCCAAAATATTCATTGCATACTCCCTAAAAGCAGAGGCATCGTTACGGGCAAAATCAACATTTACCTCAGCGGTTAAATCAACCTGCTTGGAGCTATAGTCCTCATTACCCACAATTAGAGCAAAACGGAAAGGATTTTCGATTCCATTGTTTGGTATATCCTTATCAACATCGGATAGCCTCTCAAAAACATAACCCTTGTTATCGGGCGATTGAACATAGACAACCTGTTGCTTTACAACAGTATCGCGAATAACCACATAGCCCGACTCTTTTTGCAGTGTTGCAAGGACATCCTTATCGTAATAGTATGCCCCTCCCGAAATAAAATCGACACCAAAAGCTGGAATTGCTGCAACATTTAGAATCAGGTTCAACCATATCTTTCCGCTTACCTCAGCCTTATCGGTATAGGTGTAAGGCACAAAGCCTTCCTTACGAAACTCATATATATACTGATTTTTAGAATTTACCTGACCCTTTTGAACCTTCCGTTTTACCCACACGTTGCATGGTGTAGTTTTACCTGTGCTAACATTGTTTACGTACACCTCGGCCCCAACAGGGTTGGATGTAAGGGAAACCTTTTGTTTGGTGGAGTTGAGCATTGTTGCACATGCACTGATTAATAGGGCAAATCCAAGCAATGCTATAAAGTTGAATATTCTAGTCATAACAAAAGTTTTTAGTCTATACAAAATTAAACCAAATGATTCCTTAAGTCAATTTAAACATAATTGAATCTATCGCCAATTCCTAAGTTTATAACCCCAAACAGAATAGTACAGAATGATTAAGTAGGAAGGGATTAAAACTACATAAGCAATTTGAGGATTATACATATCGCTTATTTTTCCCCATATCAAGGGCAATAAAGCACCACCAGCAATGGCCATAATAAGTATAGCTGAGCCAGTTTTTATGAATTTTCCAAGATCGTGTATTGCTAAAGGCCATATTGCTGGCCAAACTAAGGCATTGGCAAGTCCCATCAGCGCTAAAAAGAAAATTGATGTTGAACCATCAGTAAATATAACTCCAAATGTGAATAAAATGCCTAACACAGCAGAGGCTAAAAGTGCTACACGTTGCGATATGTATTTGGGAATAAGCACAATTCCAATTAAGTATCCAAATATCATTGCAAAAAGAGTGTAGGACGTGAATGCTTTAGCAGTAGATATTTCGATGCCTTGCGACATACCGTATCTAATAATTGTATCGCCAGCCACAACTTCGGCACCAACGTAAAAGAAAAGCGCAATGGCACCTAAAATTAACTGTGGAAAGTGAAAAATGCTTGTTTTGGTATCAAGTTTATCGCCAGCAACATCTGAATCTTGCTCTAAATCAACCTCGGGTAGCGGTGCATAGCGGACAAATATTCCTAAAAGAACCAAAATTGAAGTCATAACAATGTAAGGTCCAACAACCCTTTGGGCAAGACCATCGAGTGCTGCGCTCTTTTCCGCATCGCCTAAATTGCTTAACGATTGTACAAACGAATCACCATCCTGCAGTATAAAGTAAGCCAGAATAAGCGGAGCAATAGCCCCTGCGAGTTTATTGCATATTCCCATAATACTTATACGTTTTGCGGCACTCTCGCGTGGGCCAATAATAGTTATATATGGGTTTGATGCTGTTTGAAGTAATGCCAATCCTGCCCCCATGACAAACAATCCCACCAAAAACATCCAGTATGCTCGTTCAAAAGCGGCAGGTACAAAAATAAGCGTACCAACAGCCATTACGAGCAATCCCACTGTCATTCCCTTGTGGAATCCAGTCTTCTTCAAAACCCACGATGCGGGCAAAGCCATAATAGTATAGGATATATAAAAAGCAAAAGCAACAAAGGTGGCTTGAAAATCGGTAAGTTCACAGGAAATTTTAAAGTATGGAATCAGAATTCCGTTTAGCCACGTTACAAATCCAAAAATAAAGAATAATGCACCAATAATGAGCATTGGCAATATGTAACTTTGATTGGTTTTAGATTTTAGGTTCATTGTTTTTGGTTTAATCTTGTTAAGGACTCAAATGTATTAAAAGTTCGTATTTAATTTGAATTCAATGTTGATTTTTTAAACTATAGCAAGAAACTAATGGGGTTTTTAACTTGCTGGAAAATCAACAATAGAAGAATTTTGTATATTGCCACAACTATTTTTGAGAAGAATATGCTTACCCTATCAACGCCTATTTTATCTTCATTGAGTTATTTAAGTTGCTTATCATTACCCAGTTCTGATTTAAATGGAGTATTCTCGCTCCCCTTTCACGAGCCTGTAATTGTATTCTGCATAACACTTCTAGTAATTCTTATAGTTCCATTTATCTTCACAAAATTTAAAATGCCAGGTATTATTGGGTTAATACTATCGGGCATGCTACTTGGCAGTTCAGGTTTTAATATTCTTGAAAGTAGTGGGAGCATTGCACTACTAGGAAATGTTGGACTGATGTACTTAATGTTCCTAGCAGGGTTGGAGCTGGACATGAATACTTTTGTTCAGAATAAAAATAGAAACTTGGTTTTTGGTGCATTAACTTTTACAATTCCCTTTATAGTTGGGTTCTGGGTTTGTAGGCATATCCTAAACTACGAGATACTACCATCGCTACTGGTATCTAGTATGTTTTCCACTCAAACCCTCATAGCTTATCCAATTGTGTCGCGATTAAGGTTAACCAAAACAGAACCTGTAGGGGTGGCAATTGGTGGAACTATCATTACAGATACCTTAGTCCTACTTCTTCTTATACTTATTGTTGCTCTAAAAAATGGCGAGAATTCATCCAATTTTTGGTTTATACTAAGCGGTTCTATTGTCGTTTACTTCTTTTTTATTCTATACATATTCCCTAGGATTACAAAATGGTTCTTTAAAAACACATCAACCGATATTATTGCACAGTATGTTTTTGTGCTCTCCATGGTATTTCTTGCTGGAACATTAGCCAAACTAATTAGGCTTGAGCCGATTATTGGCGCTTTTATGGCCGGAATTGTTTTAAACCGACAAATACCCCATTCATCAACATTAATGAGTCGAATAGAGTTTGTTGGGAATGCTATTTTTATCCCGATTTTCCTGTTGTATGTTGGAATGCTTATAGATTTAAAAGCATTTATTAGCGGATGGGAATCACTTAAATTATCAATTATTTTAATAGTTTTTGCAATATCGAGCAAATGGCTGGCAGCATACGTTACCCAGAAAATATTTTTATACAAAACAATTGAACGCCAGTTAATATTTGGTTTGAGCACTGCACACG
>CAZTVY010000265.1:0-4261 GCA_964617235.1 uncultured Rikenellaceae bacterium
AAAACTATACTAAATTACTAAAAACTTTCGTATCTGCATCATCAGCCCCAGTAGGTTAAACCACTTGTTATGGCTCGTTATTGTTTTAAATTAGTTATGTAGTACAGACAATCCTCCTCCAAGAGTTCCAAACCATTTATTATCTTCGGAATCTATAGCTATGGAAGTGATAGAATCATTAGCTAAACCACTTGCTTTATTATATGTTGTCCAATGAAAATTGTCAAATTTTGATACACCTTTGCATGTTCCAAACCACTTATTCCCTTGTGAGTCTATTGCAATTGAAGTTACCCAATTATTTGATAAGCCATCGACAGTTGTGTAGGTTGTCCAATTTGCACCATCAAATTTCGAAACACCATTTTCAGTTCCAAACCATTTGTTGCCCTGTTTATCTATTGCAATAGCATGAATACGATTGTTAGTCAAGCCTTCAGCAGTAGTATAGTTTACAAAATTGGTATCATCAAACTTAGATACGCCATAACCTGCCGTTCCAAACCATTTATTGTCTAATTCATCTATGGCAATTACCATAACAAAGTTATATGCTAAACCATCAGTCATAGAATATTGAGTCCAATGATTACCGTCAAATTTAGAAACTGCAAGTCCGAATCCATAATTTCCAAACCAAATATTATTCTGAGTATCAATAGCGATTGTCCAGACATAATCACCAGTTAAACTATTGGTTGTATTATAGATTATCCAATCGGTATCATCAAATCTGGATACTCCATTTCCCCAGGTTCCAAACCATTTGTTATTTTGTTGATCTATGGCTATTGTAGTTATCCAATTATTTGATAAACCATCTGCAGTTGTGTAGGTTATCCAGTTCTTATCATCAAATTTTGATACACCTTTTTTTGTACCAATCCATTTATTTCCCTTTGAATCTATTGCAATAGAATAAACTCGATTATTGGCTAACCCATTTGTTTCATTATAGGTTGTCCATTTATTAGAATCTAATTCATCTTTTTTACAAGAAAAAATGATGAAAAAAATTATTGAAATTCCAATCGTTAAGAAATGTCTATTCATGTTAGTCGTATAATGAGCCATAACGGTCGGTGGTTTGGGCTGCTGGGGAGTTAAAAGCCAGCGGCGTCATCCCACGTTAAAAACATACTAAATTACTAAAAACTTTCGTATCTGCATCATCAGCCCCAGTAGGCTAAACCACCTGTTGGGCATAGTTTTTCTATATTTCAATATTGATTTCATTTGATAAATGCTTAAACAATTCTAAATGTCTTTCGTGTTGGTTGAGCAAATCAAAGTCAAAATTTTGTAAAATATCAAATTCCTTTATTAAAAATAAAAATTTTGGATACCCAAGCCCTTCATACATTGAGTTGTAGAAAATTAAGAATAAATCATCGGATGACAATTGAGCTCTAAAAAGAGATGCATAGAATTGTTTTTTTTCTTTTTTTATTAAATCTGTTTTGTGAATAAATTTGAATATATGATATATGTTTCTATAATAATGACTTAAAAGTTGTTTGTATGTTTTGAAGTAAAATGTTTCGTAACCAATTCTTAGAATTTTTTCTATTTCTTCTAAACTCCTATCCTTAGGGTAAATAGCAGTTTTTCTAAAATTATCTTCACTATATGATTTTAAGAAGTATTTTAAATCAGAAACAGCTTTTGAGATTACTTCACGTTTTTGAAAGTAATCTGTTGAGTATTCATCGAATGATTTTGGTTTATGTGCTAATTTATCGATAATTTCGTGATACAGTGATATTAACTGAAAGAATGTATTTTCAAATCTTTGAATTTTAAGAGTCTCGCTTTGTTCTTCAAAAACTTCTCTTGTTTGTTCAAGTTCTTTTCGTTGCAGTTCAAATTCTTTAATCTGCTGGTTTAACGCTTCAACTTGTAGGTTCAATGCTAATTGATTCGTTTTAATGTCTTTTCTTTGTTCATTAAGAGCAATATAAAATAAAATAACTCCTGCGAGCGACCAAATTGAGCCAATTACTCCGCCAAATAAATCTCCAAGTTGTCCGAATTTTGATGCATTAATTGGCTGGGTTAAATCAAGAATATTTTCTCTCCAAATAAAGAATACTATCCCTATTATGAATAAAAAAACGCCTAACCAGAGTAAAATTTTTGAGAACTTTTCGCTAATCATATACTTTCCGTAATTTCAAAATTATGCCCAACTTACTTATCTGATGACCTTTAGCAATCAATCAACAATATAAAACTTAAATTGATTAATAAACCAAAAGTAAACTTATAACTCCTCACATAGTTCTATAAAAGTGAAAATAAGTTATACAAAAAGCAAAGGGATGGAGTAGAAATAACTTATCTGAGCGAAGCACGCGTTACAAACGCGCGCTAGCGAAAGAAAACAACTACTTTTTGTTTATTGGTTTTTTCGGGACTTGTAATCGTCGCAAACAAAGTTCATTACACAAGTTGGGCACTTGGGGTTTGTGGGGCGGCAAACCTCACGGCCTAAGAAGGAGATTGCCATTCCTACCTCGTTCCACTTTTCCTGTGGAAATGCGGCCATTAACTGCTTCTCTATTTTCTCGGGTTTTGTACCCTCGGCTACGCCTAGGCGTGGTGCAACACGTAACACGTGTAAGTCCACAATAATGCCCTCGGCATTATCGCCCGATTCGCGGATTATTACATTAGCCGATTTGCGGCCAACACCAGGCAATTTGGTTAGTTCATCGAGTGTGTGGGGTATTTTACTATCGGTTCCTACCGCCTTAGCCAAGGCCGAAAGCCAAGCAGATTTATTACCAAAATTACGCACACTGCTTATTAAGCGCTGTATCTCATCAACACTTGCAGCAGCAAGATGCTCCATTGTTGGGAATTCCTTAAAGAACTCCTTGGCCACTTCGTTAATGTGTTTATCGGAGTCCTGCGCCGAGAGAATAACCATTACAACCAACTGGTAACGACTCTTATAATCTAATGGATGTTGGCGGCCTTTGTACTGTTTTAGTAAAGGCTCAATGCTTTGATTCCATTTGGTTTCCATGGCTTGAGGTTTTTAATGTTTTACAATTGTTTTAAAAAGAGAGATTCCTCACTAAGCCTGCCTACCGGCAGGCAGGCTCGGAATGACACCTTTACAAACAATACTACCAACACAATATATTAATTCCCCACTTGCTCATCGGGGTTTTTAGTTCTCTTACTGCCTCTGTACAACTCAAACTTCTGCAAACGACATTCTAGCGAGCCATTGAAAAGTTTGATTTTACGCGATGGACGGAGTCCAAAGTTTTTAAGTGCATCGTAGTTGGCGCTAATAATCCACGCATCGCATCCTTGGTAGAAATGCTTTAGGCGCGAACCCATATCCTGGTAGAAACGGGTAATTTCCTCCAACTGCAAACGTTCACCGTAGGGTGGGTTCATAATCACAAGCCCATTTTCGCAATTATGCGATGAGTTGAAGAAGTCGGTTCTATCGAAGGTTATCATTCCCTTCACCCCTGCCCTCTTGGCGTTGGCTACGGTAATATCAATTGCTCGGTTATCGACATCCTGCGCAAAGATTTTTGCCTCGCAGGGTTTGGTTTTTGTCTCGGCATCGGTTTTTATGCTATTCCATAGCGCAGAATCGAAATCCTTCCAGTTCTCGAAACCAAAGGTACGGTTGCGCCCTGGAGCCATATTGCTTGCAAGCATAGCTGCCTCAATAGGAAAAGTACCTGAGCCACACATTGGGTCAATAAAATCGCTCTTTTTGTCCCAGCCTGTAAGTAGTATGATTCCTGCTGCCAACACCTCGCTCATAGGAGCCTCGGTTTGCTGTTGCTTATAATTTCTTATACCAAGTTGCACCCCAGAACTATCGAGCGATACAACTACGTCCCTATCGTGAATATGAATATTTATTCGAACATCGGGATTCTCAGTATTCACTGATGGCCGAATTCCGTGCCTATCGCGGAACTGGTCGGCAATGGCATCTTTGGTTTTAAGCGCAACGTACTTGGAATGGGTAAACACCTCACTATAAACGCTAGCATCGATAGCAAATGTTTGCTTGTAGGAGAAATATTGCTCCCACTCTATTTTCATAATTTTATCGTAGAGTTGTTTCTCGTTATTAGCGTAGAAAGTGCTAATGGGTTTAAGCACCTTAACGGCAGTTCGCAGGTGCAGGTTGCACTTGTAAAGCATTGCAGTATCGCCCTTTATGCTAACAGCACGGCTAAGCACCTCAATATCCTCGGCTCCGAGTTCCTTTAACTCATTG
>CAZTVY010000266.1:0-4260 GCA_964617235.1 uncultured Rikenellaceae bacterium
GTAATATAATTTCATGTTTAGATAAAATGTATTACCTAAGTTTGCGAATTAAAAACTTTTTAGGAGATTTTTATGCGATTTATTAGGATTTTTCTGAAAATTGTTGCCTCTGTCTTGATTTTTGTGCTACTAACATTAGGTGGAGCAAGCGTTTATATTGTGTTCAATAAAAAGGAAATATCCGATAAGTTTTTATCGGTTTTAAAGGAAGAAGTTGACCTTGATATCAAATACTCAAACTTTGATATTAGCCTAATAAGTCATTTCCCCTTTGCTGCGCTAACTTTTGAGGATTTATCTATTGATATTTCTAACAAGAACGAGCAAACTAAAATTTTATCTGCACAAAATATAAGTTTAACAGTAAACTCTATTTACCTGATTCGTGGGAATTTTAGCATCCGAAACTGTATTATAGAAACAGGAGAGGTAAACTATTACCCAAAAACCATTGATTCTCTGCTAAACCAATTCTCAAGTGACGAAAATACCACGAGCAACCAAAACATATCAATCAATAAATTTATTTTAAAAAACTATATTTTAAATATTTACGATAATAAAAATAAACTATCGATAAAAATAGACGTAAATAATTCTCTTATTTTTACGAATTTAAAATATAGAAAAATACATTCATCAATTAAAGCAGATTTGGCAAGTTTATATACCGAAGGGTTTCAAAGCAAATATCCAATCAATATTCAACTAAATATCGATAAAACAAAGAATCGTTGCATAATTGAAAATCTTGAACTAGACATAAATAAAATTTCTGTAAGAGCAAATGGTGAAGTTAACCTTGAAAGCGGTTCTGTTTCCCTTAATTACAGAAGTAAAACGTTTAATATTGAAAATCTGCAGGAAATATTATCAATAAATTATAAAGATTTAAGTATTAAGGCAAAATCTACAATTTCGGGTAAAGTTGAGTTTAACTTTAACACGTCAAAAGTTGATAATCTGATTGTAAACCATGTTTCTAAAGGAAATATTCATTCAAAAGAAAACAACTTTATAGTTAACGAATTGGTGGGAAAAACCCAGTTTACTAATAATTTCAAAAACCACATCACAAGCATAAGCAAGGCTAATGTTGAATGTGAAAATTTAAGCGCAATTTTTTCAGCCAGAATAAAAGGATTTAAAAATCCCATAATACTTACAGAGGGATTGATTAAACTAAACCGTTCAAAAAATTCTGTTTTTGGCCGAATGGTCAGAATTAGTGCTTCAGGTAATTTTAAAGTTCTCTTGAACTTAACGCAGTATCAAGAGCAACTGGATATAGTATATCATAATGTGAGCGGTTTGATAAATTTTAATATCGAAGCCATTGATGGTATTGACAAAATATCAGATATAAAAGGAGTCGTTGACTTTAAAGATGATATAACAATTAAATCAACAGGAAATATTGATAATAAGCCATTTAAACTAAACATCAACCAGAATAATCTTGTGGGAGTCTTAAATGATAAAATATCGTTGAGCCCAGAGATTTTTGTTGATGCCGAGGAGATAAATGTTTCCTACATCACCGAAATAGTATCCAGCACGCCAGAGTCTAAAAAAACCAAGCCCAATAATAACATATATAGAGTAAAGGTTGATTCAAAAAATCTAAAATACATGAATTATAGCTTTCAGGATGTTCATTGCGGAATGCTTTTTACCAATAATACTTTTGAAATTCAAAATTTTACAGGGCAAGGTTTTGATGGTACAATAAGTGGAACAATGTTAAATTCTGAAAACAAGTATTTTATAAAAACTGATTTTCAGGGAATGGATATATCAAAATTGTTTAACCATTACGATAACTTTAAGCAAACCATAGTTACACACAATAACATAAGTGGAAAACTGTCGGGTACGTCAATACTTAACTTTACAACCAACAACAAGGGCGAGATAGATATGCCTTCAATAAAAATGGAATCGGAAATCACCATAAGCAATGGGATGCTAATAGGGATGAATAAAATTGAAAAATTATCAAAATGGCTGAAGTTGGAACAAGTAAAGTCGATAGACTTTAAGACACTCAAAAATAAAATTGAAATTAGTGACGGTTGCGTGAAAATACCTAAAATGGACGTTCTCTCGAATGTAATAAACATGCAACTCTCTGGCGAGCATTATTTTAATGGAAATTTTACCTACTGGATGAAGGTTAACTTCAGCCAGGTTCTCTCACGTAGATTCTTAAACTCATCAGTCACAAACGATAACGAGCATGCAACGGATGGTTCAATAAATCTTTACCTTAAACTTTTTGGGGATAATAATAACTATGAGGTTAAACTCGATAAAAAATCGTCGTTCGAGAAAATTCGGGGTAATATTCAGGCTGAGGGTAAAACATTGAAAGAGATTTTTAGGGAAGAATTTAATCAGATCACAAAAAAGGATACTATATTGAAAGCCAATAAAGATAGCTCCTTGAGCAATAAAACAAAATTCAACATAGAGTGGGACGAGTACGACACGCTTAACGTTGATAATAACTAGACTTTTGAATTATGGTGTTTACTCGGGTAAAAACAAACTTTATATTGTTGATTCTTGCTGGTTTTATTGGCCTTTCAACAATTGTTATTACAAACAGGTTTGTACGTCAACTCTCGTTTGAGGAGAAGAAAAAAATTGATTTGTGGGTTGCTGGTATAAGAGAACTTATCAACCTTACCGATAACGAAAAGGACTTTACCTTTGTTTTTGAGGTTATTCAGAATAATAGCACGGTGCCTGTTCTGCTGACTGACGAAGAGGGAAATGTTCTATCGTACAGAAATATTGACAAAGAGCAGTTTAAGGATTCAATATCAACAGCAAGGCTAATTGAAAGAATGAGAGCGGAGCACGAGCCTATTGAAATTAACCTACTCCACGATGTAAAAAATTACGTTTACTATATGGATAGTACTACTTTAAAAAAGTTATCGTACTACCCTTATATTCAACTACTAATAATCATTCTTTTTGTAGTGATTTCTTACTACGCCTTTAGTCAATCGCGCAAGGCTGAGCGCAACGGTATCTGGGTTGGTATGGCAAAGGAAACAGCGCATCAACTTGGAACCCCAACATCATCGTTAATGGCTTGTTTAACAATGCTTAGGGAAAATTCGCCCAACGATTTAGTTTTAAATGAACTGGAAAAGGATATTCATCGCTTAGAGGTTATAACCGATAGGTTCTCAAAAATTGGCTCCGCTCCTAGTTTGAACAAGAATAACCTAGTTGAAATGGTCGAAAAATCAGTTGAATATTTACAAACAAGGGTATCTAAGAATGTTGCCTTCCAAAAGGAGTACACTATTAAAGAGGCCATAAACGTTCCGCTGAATATTACACTTATGGAGTGGGTTATCGAAAATATTGTAAAAAATAGCGTGGATGCTATGAACGGTGTTGGAACGCTTACCTTCAATATAATAGATAATACTCAGGTTGTTTTCATTGATATTGTTGATACTGGCCGAGGTATTCCAAAATCAAAGTTTAAGGATGTTTTCCGACCTGGTTACACTACAAAATCCAGAGGTTGGGGACTTGGATTAACCCTATCTAAAAGAATTGTGGAGGAGTACCATAATGGTAAAATCTTTATAAAATCATCGGAAATAAATAAGGGAACTGCTTTTAGAATTGTTCTACCAAAAAAATAGTTAAGGTACAGGGTCGTAACCATGACCACCCCAAGGGTGACAGCGCGATACTCGTTTTATTGTCAACCATAATCCTTTGAAAAATCCATGCTTCTTTAACGCTTCTAACGAGTAAGAGGAACAAGTCGGTGTGTATCTGCAACTATTAGGAAAGTAAGGGGATATGAATATCTGGTAGATTTTTACCAGTAAAATTGGTATATAGGCTAAAATCCCAGTAATAAATCTCCATATATCTTCTATATATTTCACTATATATCAAATTATTAAACTACTCTACCTTTAATTTTGTATTCAACTTTTGGAGCAGTTCGTTTAAAGATTTTTCAATCACAGGAGTTTCAACAATATCCTTCGATACAAAAATTAACGCTATATCAACCCTTTTGTTCTCGGGTATGCTATCGAAAAGAGTATGAACATTTAACCTAAAAACTTCCCGCATTCTACGTCTAATTAGGTTTCGCTTAACGGCTCTCTTAAAACTCCTTTTTGATACAACAAACATAACCTTATAAACGGCTTCATCGGTTGCTACATCGGTTAAACGATAGGTCATCTTAATAGGATAACAGAATAGAGAACT